>JBATTL010000353.1:0-4364 GCA_049670525.1 Thiohalocapsa sp.
GGTACTAGAACCATTCGGGCATAGAAACGCCTGAACCACGCGGCCAGGGCATCGACCCCGGCCCGCCCTACCGCCTTAACCCGGACAACAGACGATCAGCGCCGGCCAGGTTTGGCCCGCACCAATCGCGCCGTCGACATCCAACCCCAGCTCACGCTGGAACGCCTCAACCCCCGCCACCGTGGCCTCATCGAACCGCCCGGTGATCAGCACCTCGGTATGACCCGCGTGCCGGAGCAAGGCTTGCGCAACGCCCACCGCCTGACTGGACGCGCCGGCACGCAGCAACGGCAGCGCCGATAGACGCGCCAGCCCAGCGATATCCAGCTCGTACCCCACCTGATGCGACGACCCCCCCTCACGCAGCGACGCCCGATAACGCAACTGATGGCGAAACTCATCCATCGAAAACGACGGGCAAGCCTTGCGCGCATCGACCTCGTAGTGCCCCCGCACCGAATCGATCGGGATGTCGAAGCGCTTCATCCACCGCTCAACGATGGCGAACAGCGTTTCGCGCTGCTCCGGCGTGCGCGTGTCGGCCGGCTTGTTGTTTTCCTTGACGCCGCCGACATAGACCACCGCCAGCGAGCCGCGGTTGTAGCCATAGGCATGCGCCCCGACGTGCTCGGTCGCGTCGCCGTCCCCGTCCGGATCGCGGCCGATCTCCTCGGCCCCATTCAGCCGCACAACCGCGTGGTAACCGATGCCGGACCAACCCCGCCGCAGATGCATTTGGTTGATCTCCGCGGCACCGATATCCAGATCCGGCGGCGTCGCCGCGCAATGCACAAAGATCTCTTTTGGGTCATTCATTCCACCGCTCCCCTGTCACCAGTCATCCGCCGCACCGGCCCCGCAACCAGGCCCGGCATACCATTGATCCACATACCCCTGAGGCTGCCCGTACCGGACTGACCCCGTTGATTCCAGCAGCCCAGCGATCACGCGCTGCTTCAACGCCGGACCGAACGCCCGCTCGAACAACGCCAAATGCTCCGCAGCCCGCCCCGCGTTATGCGTGTCCTCGTCATTGCGCTGATACGCCTCGTAGCAGATCCAATGCACCAGCGGCAGCGCCTCCCCCGGCCACTCCAACGGCGTAGCAACCGTCACCTGATCAGCGTCATCCAGGCCCTCCGCCCAAAGCGGTTCGCGGTAGACGCTCAACAGCAACGGCACCGCAGCCGCCGCCACCGACGGCCAGCGGGTCAGCGTCAGTTGCCGCGCCTGGATGAAAAAGCTCGACGGGTCACCCGCCGGCCACACCATCCAGCCCGGGTCGCACGCGAGCAGTTCCTCTCGCGTGGTATGCGTGAGTTGCTTGCCGTTGTGCAGCACCTGCTCGATGCGCAACACGCTCGGCGCCAGCGGATAGCTGCGCCGGTCCGCCTCGAGCGTGATCGAACACACCGATTCGGTGCTCTCGTCGTAGATATGCCGCAGATCGGCACGCCGGCACGCCTGGCGCTCCGCCTCGATGCTGGCCCGCAGGAGAAACGGCGTGCTCCACCGATAGACCTCCTCTGCCACCACCGGATCATCGATATCCGCCAGGTCGTCCAGATACTCCTCACGCGCGATGCGGATCAGTTCAGCCCTGGTCAACGCTCACCCCCATACCGCACCGCCACAAATAGAACGGCCCACCCAAGTCGCCCTGGGCGGGCCGTGAGCCCTCTTATCGCGCCAATCGGCGCCGTCGCTTAGCCCGCGCCCTCACTGCCGAACAGGCACCGCGGATCGGTGAAACCGAACGAATCACGCCGGGTCACCTTGTAGCGCATGTCATCGGTCTCGAAGTCGCCCTCCATGCTGCGCGTCGTCGGCCGGCGCACGAAGCACTTCAGGCCGTCTTCGGCGTCCGTCTGCACAAACCAGGCATCCGGATCGACCATGCGCGTCAACACCTTCGGCGGCGCCGACATCAGACCCATGGAGCGGATCGCGTTGATGTCGTTGTGATCGGTCCCCGGACGCAACTCCGTCTTCAGAATCCGATGCGCGTCGAACTGCAGGTAGGGCGAAATCACCAGACCCTTCGGCCGCAACATGATCGGCAACCCCCGGTCATCCTTGGCCGTGCGGATCATGATCAGCACGTCCTCCAGCGAGGTCTCCGACAGATCCGCCGGGGTTCCCAATACGTTAGAGAACGTGCCGCCGTCCTGGCGCGGATGCGACGCGCTCAGCAACGCCACCCCATCGCCACCGGCCCAAGAGCCCGCGTTACCGGCGTTGTTGAACACCGCCGCACCACGAATCTCGCACGACTCACGCACCGCACGCGCGAGGCCGCGCCCGAACTTCGGCACCAGGGCCTCGTACAGGTTGTCCTCGATGGCCACCTTGGTGATGCGCACCGCCAGCGCAGTCTCGACGTGCTTGTAGGTCTTCACCCAACCCTCGTCGGTGTCGTCGTAGGTCACGCCCGTCCCTTCAGGCTTCACCCGCGCGACCCCGAGCCCGGTCATCAGCACATCCTGCTCGGCATGCTTCTTCGACTTCTGCTCGTCAAACACCTGCGTGTATTCGAGCGGATAGTCGTGGTAGGACATCCCGAAGAAGGTGTTGATGCCCTCCTGCAGATGCCGACGAATCGAACCTCTTGTGATTGGCATGGCTTAGACCCCCCCGACGCCGGCGACCACATTCAGGCGGATATGCTCGGCGAACACGACTTCGACGTCCGCGTGGGCGCCATAGTCATTCCCCGGCTCATCCACCAACCCGATGATGCGCAGCGCGGCCCCGGTCGCAGCACCCGCCGAAGCGGCCACTTCACGCCCGCTCTTGCCCGTCGCCGCACTCATCGCACCATCATCCCAGTCCGCCAGCAGGCCGACATCGGCCTCCGCCAACGCATCCGCCTGGGCGCGAAACACGGTGTGCGGGTCCGCATACACCAGCGCCACCGCATCCGCGGCCACGGTACCCGACGGCCAGTGCTTGGCCTCCACCGGGTCGCCGTTGGCGTCCGTGTATTGGCAGGCCCAGAACACGCCCAGATTGTCGGCGTTGCCGCCGGCCGCGACCTGGATGTTCTTGCCCGTGCCGGTCATCTCGACCACATCCCCGCGCCCGATGTTCGCGGCATAGCCGCTGGCGATCGTGAACGCCTCAAGCGGCGCGAGCTTGCGATGCGGACGCAGACCGATGGCATTGTCTAAATTTGCCATTGTCGTCAAACCTCACCATTGATTAATCCTGCGAATACGCTCCACAGCTTGCGGCGAGAATCACTCTCGCTGCCGGTGCCAGCGCGCATCCCAGCCGCTGGCACCGAAGGCGATCATCGGTCAGTCGTCCGCTACCACCACCGACGCGTCCACGCGGTCACGCGCAACGCTGATCTGCTCATAGTGCATCCCGGCCTGCTCGCCCGGACGCGTACCCGAATCGCGATAGGCATTGCTGCGCACCGCCTGCATCTGCGCCTCCTGCTGGTGGCGCACGCCGCGCGTGAACCACTCGTGCTGCTCCAACGGGCGTTCGCACAGGATCATGTCACCCGCCATCACGACATTGCCGAAGGTCCGGTCCGACACCCGCTGCACCGCGAAGTGCTCGGGAATCGTATCCGCCTGCCGCGGTACCCAACCATTCTGGGCCGCCTTGTACAGGTTCTCGTCATCCGCGGCCCCGGCTTGCGCCGCACGAATCCAGCGCTGCTTGAAACCATCCCGCGCCGGCACCTCAGCCTGCGCGAGCTTACCCTGCGGCTCCCACATTGCCGGGCGCCCAGGACGCTGCGGATTGGCCGCCCGCGTCTCCGCCGCCCGCGGCAGGCGCACGTTCTTGAATAGGTCCACCTGCCCTTCCGCATCCGGTATCGCGCTCGCCGCACGGTGACCATCGTCCTCCGCTGGCGCATCCTCTTTGACCGCCGTATTACGCTTGCTTGGCTCTGCCATGACTTACTCCACCCCTTATTCCACAGTCGCTCGGTTGCGCCGCGCGAACGCCTTACGCATATCCGCGCTGTCATCCGCGTTGTAGGTGCGCAGGAACTGCTTGTACGCCTGTTGTTCCGCAGAACCCATGCGCCCGTCACGCCCGCCGCTTTGCGGTGATCCGCGGTCGACCGCCGCCGCCGCCGACGCCCGCCCGCGCCCGCGTTGCTGCTCGATTTTCTGTTTCAATCGCTTGTCCAACTCCACGTAGAAGCGGGCGTGGCCGCGATCCATGCCCTCGGCCTGCAGCTCATCGTTGATCGTGAGCGCCAATTGTCGCCGCGCCTGGTGCTGCTCCGTCTCCCGAAACCAGCCATTACGCTCGAGCCAGTCTTGCGCCGCGGGCGCCATCTCCTGGGCCTCCGCGTCGGCCGCCGGCTCATCGTCGTCCGCGCCACCGTCGTCATCAGT
>JBATTL010000354.1:0-3477 GCA_049670525.1 Thiohalocapsa sp.
TCGTCTGACGAAACAGACGGCAGAGGAATAGCGCAGGCACAAAAAAAGCCCACCGCGCAGGGCGCGGCGGGCGCTGACGATCTTGGGCCCGGCCTTGCGTGCCGGGCTCGATGGTTGCTAGGTGGCCGGCACCTCGAGCACTACCACGCGACGACGCAACGGGTTATTCTCGAGCGGTCCCAGGTTACCGATCACGAACTCCGGGGGTACGTCCCAGCTGAAGCCGGTCGACTGGCCGATATCACTCGCGGGGATGCCGTTGTCGATCATGTACTGGCGGATCGTGTTGGCGCGGTTGTCGCTGAGCACCTGATTGTACTCGAAGGTACCCAGCTTGTCGGTGAAGCCGCCGATGACGAGTTTCTCCTGACGCGGGGACGCCTTGACTTCCGCGATGTAGTCGTCAAGCTCGCGCAAGGCGTCGGGGTTGGTGATGTCGTCAATACCGTAGCGGTCGAGCGCGAACTGCATGCGTAACTCCAACGGATCGCGCAGTTCCAACTGGCAGGGCGGCAGGTTGTCGGGGCCGTCCGGGGCGGCGCTCTGCCAGCACTCGCCATAGCTGGTGGTCCACAATTGGCCATCCGGGACGGTCGGATCGCCGGAAGCGTACCAGTAGGTTTCGTCGATGTTGGCGTAGGCGCCGGTTGCGGCGATGACGGCGGCGGCCGGAATGGCCAGCGCGATAGTACGAAGTGATTTGAGGTGTTGCATCTTTGGCTCCTGGTTCGGAGAGTGAATCTCGGGTTGCCTAACGAACAGGGTTTGGCAAGGCGCGATCGGGATACACCCAGCCGGCCCCGCGATCGAGGCGCTTGGCTGGAGTCGTTGTGTCGCAGGACGCAAAATCGAGCAGACTATTGAGCAGGCTGGCCATTCCCGAATCCCTTTCCGGCTCACGGTATTGTAGCCCAAGGTGACGACAATTGTGCAACTTTTCATAAGTTAGTGTGAATTTTGACACGCCGATAGTGAAATCCAGCTCTGACACGAGATTAATAACTGTTTTTAAAGTGACTATTTACTTTCGTCGACACTAGGAGTGTTTCTTTTTTGCGACAAACTATAGCGACTATGCCGACTCAACGATCGCTGATACTCGGTGCCGCTCTTGTCGTTCTCGGCGAACTCTGCTTCGCCACCATGGGTGTCGGAATTCGATTCGTTTCCGTCGAGCTACCAAACGAAATGGTCGTCTTCGCGCGCAACCTGTTGGGGCTGGCGCTGATTGCCCCTTGGCTGCTACGTCGCGGTATCGGCAATGTGACCACAGCCCTACCCGGGCTCCACCTGTTGCGGGCGCTCGCCGGGGTCTCCGCGATGTACTGTTTCTTTTACGCCATCGCCCACCTACCCCTTGCAGAGGCCATGCTGCTGAAACTGACTGCGCCGGTCTTCATGCCCATCATCGCGATACTCTGGTTGCATGAGCAGGTCACTGCGGCAATCTGGCTCGCCCTCGGTATTGGCTTCACCGGCGTTATCGTTATCTTGAATCCCGACCTGGAAAGCGGATCGGCAATCGTCTCGCCCGTCGCCGCGATCGGTCTGCTCGGCGGGGTCTTGGCCGCGGTCGCGAAGGTCACGGTCCGCCGGCTGTCTGCCAGTGAACCGCCGACGCGCATCGTGTTCTATTTCGCGCTAATCGCCGGCGCCATCTCGGCGGTCCCACTGCTCTGGGCCTGGCAAACGCCCTCAACGAGCGCACTGCTCTGGCTGCTCGGTATCGCCATCAGCGCGACACTGGGCCAGCTCGCGCTGACGCACGGCCTATCGCTTGCGCCAGCGTCACGCATGGGGGCATTCGGCTATTTCGCCGTGGTCTTCGGCGCCGCCTACGGCTGGTTGATCTGGGGTGAATCGATCACGCTCACGCTCGTAGCCGGCAGCCTGCTCATCGCCGTCGGCGGCCTGCTGGCGGGACGATCCACTCGGGTCGCGAGCGCTGCTCACGTGCGCGGAGTTGCGCCCCCGCAGCCCGTTACGAACTGACTTCTCGTGTATCCGGAACTCAGCTTTCCCAAGGGTATCGATGCGGCACGCTTTATGGCCGACTTCTGGCAGCAAAAGCCGCTGCTGATGCGTCAGGCTCTGCCCGCGTTGCACACACCAGTCGATGCTGACGACCTGGCCGGACTCGCCTGCGAGCCGGACGTCGAGTCGCGTCTGATCCGTCAACAAGGCCCGCGTGGACGCTGGCAGGTGGACCATGGCCCATTCGACGCGTCGGACTTTGCCTCGCTGCCCGAGCGGGACTGGACCCTACTCGTCCAAGACGTGGACAAAATGCTCCCTGACGTCGCTGCCTTGCTGGAGCGTTTCAATTTCCTCCCGGACTGGCGTCTGGACGACATCATGATCAGCTTTGCCGCCGACGGCGGGTCGGTGGGACCCCATGTCGACGCCTACGACGTCTTTCTGATTCAGACCGAAGGCCATCGCCGCTGGCGTATCGACACACGGGCAGGCGCACCCGCAGACTGCATCCCCGATCTCGACCTACGCATCCTCAGGCGCTTCGACCCAGACAAGAACTGGCTGCTGAACCCGGGCGACCTGCTCTACCTACCCCCCGGCATACCACACTGGGGCATTGCCGAGGGATCTTGCGTCACCTGGTCGGTGGGACTTCAGGCTCCGACCTGGCACGACCTGGCATCGGGTTGGTTTGAACGTGTTGCCGAGCAGCTTGCCGAAGCCGGCCGCTGGCGCGATCCGGGACTCGGTATTGCTTTGGAACCGGCAGAGCTACCCGCCAATGTCGTTCGCCGAATGCGTGCGCGTCTTGACCAGACGCTATTGCACCTGGACACGGAAGCCTTTTCGATCTGGCTCGGCGAGACGCTCACCGAGCCCAAGGAGAATCTGATACTGGAACCGATCGAGCCGCCCCTGCACCAGGCCGACCTGCTCAACCTCTTACGCGACCAAGGAGGGCTGCGGCGCGACGGACGCTCGCGGCTGCTGTTTCAGCGAGGAGACGGCCCCGCGCGTGGTGCGGATCTCCTATTCGCCAACGGAACAACTCTCCGTCTACCCGCCGGCAATACGGGGTTCCTATCCCTGTTATGCAAGAGAACGACACTGAGCGAGACGGCCCTGACACCCTGGCTGGAACGCCCGGCATGCGCGTCGCTACTTCGTTCCCTCATCAATGCCGGCCACTTCCGCACCTGGGATTCTGACCCGGGCACAGCAGACAGTGGAGACAATAGGGATCAAGAGGCTCTCGATGCAGAACCGAGACAATGATCACTTCACCGTGCGACGCGCGGATTGGCGATCCGACCAGGACGCGCTTCGCGCGGTGCGTCGCGCCGTGTTCGTGCGCGAGCAACTGGTCCCGGAGCAACTGGAATGGGACGGCGCCGATGGCAACGCAATCCACCTAGTCGCCGAATCCGAGCATGGTGCGGCGATCGGCACCGCTCGCCTGCAGGCCTCGGGCCAGATCGGGCGTATGGCCGTGCTGTCGGA
>JBATTL010000355.1:0-1589 GCA_049670525.1 Thiohalocapsa sp.
CAATAGGGGTCCCGGGCGGCAACGTCGCAACGACCGGTTGACCATTCACGACCTGTTGATTCGGCGCCGGCGCAAAATTCTCCCAGACCGCGTTGCCGTAGTCCGTGTTCATGCCCCCATTGCCGTAGACACTGACGCCGATGCTGCTCCTATCATTCAAGGGGTGGTTGTAACCGAAGCTCGGTATAAGAAACCAATCGCTGTCGCTGTCGTACCGACCCGGAGTGATAAAACCTCCGGTCGGGAAATCAACATTAAAGTCGTTCACACCATCCGTGGCCGGCACCGACTGCGTCGAGAAATCCGCATTGGCCTCGTAGCCCCGAGGAGACGGGTTAAAGAAGGACACACCCAAGTCCAGGCGCCGACCAAGAAAGGCCATACCGGCAGGGTTGGTGGCGGAGACCAAGGTATCCTGAGGTAGGGCGGTCGCGACGCCGGCCATCGCCTTCGATTTGGTTCCCCAGCCGTGGGAGAAATAACCGTTTGTCGCGCAAACGGAAGCGGGCAGCACTGCCGTACAGGCGATTGCCACCGACAGGATATGTCTCGATGACGTTTTCAAACTAGCCTCCCCGAAATGCAAAACGATGATGCTGTTCTGCACATTTTTCTGCAATAGTTGTATTTATGCGGCATGCACCCGGATTCGAGATTGTTCAGGCGCACAATCTTCCTGGGCCAGCCCCAGAAGGACAAGAGCCAGCGTCACATCTGGCGCGTTAAACGCAGACTGTATCAAGAATCCGACTTTGTCTCTTCAGCACCAAAGACTAACCGATCATCGAGTCTTGTCAACCTCTAGTTAATATTCGAATGTTTGATACGCCTATAGAGACCGAGTGATTCGAAAGGCGATCAGCCGACGCGACGTTGCGAAGTCGCCTCCACTTGGATAGAGAGCAGCAGAGCCAAGCCTTCATCGGCGCTCGAAAAGACCGGATTGATTCGAACTTCGGCTGTAGACATGTCGCGGCGCGTAGCGCAGAAGTATCCAGTCACGAAAACTTAGCATCCGCGCTGACTTGACCTATCACCGGAATGCAGGCGATTCATCGCGATTTGGTATTTCCCAGAGAGGAGATCCGGCACGCAGTGCGTAGCATCGTCAAGCACGTCCATCATCGCCGCGGCATCCTCCTTCGACGGTCGGCCCAGTACGTAGCCGACGACCTGTTGCTTGTTACCCGGATGGTCGATACCGATGCGGATGCGCCAGAAATCGCGGCTGCCGAGTGCAGCGATGGTATCGCGCAGGCCGTTGTGACCCGCATGCCCACCGCCCAGCTTTAGCTTGGCGCGTCCCGCGGGCAGATCCAGTTCGTCGTAGGCGACCAGTATTTGCTCCACCGGGATATCAAAGTAACGTGCCACGGCCGCCACGGACCGGCCGCTGTGATTCATGAAAGTGGCGGGTTTAAGCAGGCGCAGGTCCTGCCCGGCCAAACGAATACGGGCGAGCATGCCGTGGAACTTTGCCTCGGCCCGAAATTCGCCCTGATGGTCCACGGCTAATCGATCCACGAACCAATAACCGGCGTTGTGCCGAGTGCCCTCATAGTCCGGCCCCGGGTTGCCAAGCCCGACGA
>JBATTL010000356.1:0-1621 GCA_049670525.1 Thiohalocapsa sp.
GGTCAATAGCGCGGCCAGCACCAAACAACCGAATAGGTAGGCGAAGAAGACGGCGGTGATTCGCAAGTATCAGGGCTCCGTTGATGGACGCGCGAGCCGGATCGCATCGGGCCCATAGGAAGTGGGACCATAGCCCTAGCATCTTGCGCCGAGCCACAGGTTGCCGCCGACCGAGCGGACAGCTCTCCGCTCGCCAGCTCAGCGCGCTACGTGGCGAGATCGCCCAAACAAGTAGCCCAAACGTTAGCCGCAAAAAAGGCCGGCCCAGTGGTTAACCGAGGCGGCCTTTTGGGTCTTGTATGGTCGGGGTGAGAGGATTCGAACCTCCGGCCCCTGCCTCCCGAAGGCAAGTTTTTCGGGTTTCTAAGCTCTTGAGTCAGCATAGAAAAGTGTATACAAGATGCTGAATTCACTATAAAACAACCGCAATTAGTACAGAATGGCTACAGGATGCTATCCTGTAAATCAGTTACCCCTTAGTTACCCAAAGACTTCCGGCAAGTATCTGATTCCCGATTCCGCGGCCCTCGCGCATGTTCACAGAGACCCGCAGAATCAAGGCCAATGAGGGCTGCTGCATGCGCGCCAAGCTGACCAAGACCACTATCCGCAGTTTACAACCAAAGGCAACTCGGTATGAAGTCTCGGATACCGAGATTCCCGCCTTCCGCGTCCGCGTCACCCCCGCCGGCATCAAAACCTTTGCTCTTCGCTACCGCAACGCGAGCAACAAGACCTGCCTTTTCACCATCGGCAAGTTCGGCGACCTGACACCTGAGGCCGCACGCGACATCGCACAAAAGAAGCTCGCCGAGATCGCGCTCGGCAACGATCCGGCCGCGGCCAAACAAAAGGCCCGCCGCGAAGCCGAGCGTGCGAAGACCACCACGTTGGGCGGGTTCCTGGATCTGAAGTATGGCCCCTGGGTCGAAGCCAACCGCAAGACTGGCGCCGCAACGCTGGCGCGCATTCGTGCATGCTTCGGCGACCTGATGGCGCGGCCGCTGCCTGACGTCAACAGTTGGCTGATCGAGAACTGGCGCAAGGACCGGCTGAAACAAGGCCGCTCACCATCCACGGTTAATCGCGATCTCGTCGCGCTCAAGGCCGCGCTGCAGAAAGCCGTCGATTGGGAACTGATCGACGCACACCCGCTAGCGAAGGTTAAGCCGGCAAAGGTGGACAAAGCCGGCATCGTCCGCTACTTGAGCGCCGACGAGGAAAACCGCTTGCGCAAGGCACTGGCGACCAGGGACGCCGAGATGAAGGCCGCCCGTGCGCGCGGGAACGTCTGGCGCGAAGAGCGCGGCCTCGACCCGATGCCCGACATCGGGGTCTATGGCGATCACCTGACACCCATGGTGTTGCTGTCCATCAATACCGGGCTGCGCCGCGGCGAGCTGTTCAATCTCACCTGGCAGGATATCGCCAACGACGTGCTCACGGTTCGCGGCACAGGCGCCAAGAGCGGAAAGACTCGGCATATTCCACTGAACTCCGAGGCTGCCAGCGTGCTGCGCGAGTGGAAGGATCAGACCAATGGGACATCCGGGCTTGTCTTCGTCGGCAAGACCGGCGCGCGATTCAACAACGTCAAGAAGGCATGGGCCGCGCTGCTGGA
>JBATTL010000357.1:0-3605 GCA_049670525.1 Thiohalocapsa sp.
GCATGGCGCCAAGGGGACGGGCAAGCTCGTTATTGCCTATAACAGCCTTGATGAACTCGACGGCATACTGGCGCACATCAGCTAGGACAAAGCTGGTTTGTCGCCACTCTGGACGAAAGTTCTCACGCGGTCCATAGGCTTGAATCGCGGCGTATCTCGGTCCTTCACTGGCCCGGCGTGTGTTCGGCGTGCGCTATCCTGAGCGACGCCGGGTTTGGTCATGCCACCATTCGAGGCGAACCGGGACCCCGTCGGTTTACCACCCATTAGCGTGCAGTGAAACATCGAAAAATCCGATGTTTCAACGGAGCGACAATTGTTCGAACGAACGACCGCTCAGTTAACGCGAGATCTTCACTTTCGCCCCAGTCACTGAATCTCCACGGATTTTGCCCGGTGGCGCCGATTGTCAAGGTTTCGTAGTACCGCCAAGGAACGGTTTATGGAAGCATATAGCAACCTTTGCTCAGGTTTGACCGTTGGTTTTTGCAGCGCGTATACTTGCGGGCCTTTGCAGGAGTGGTCCGATTCAGACGCACGCGGATTCGATCGGTCCGGTCAATAGAGCGCAGCTAAAACGATTGCTGCAATGGCAGGTCGTGTTCGCTCTGATCGCCGTACTCGTCGCGCTGCCGTTCGGTGCCACGGCCTTGATATCGGCCGGACTCGGCGCCGGAATTTGCCTCCTAGCCAATTGGGCATTTGCCCTGCGGGTCTTCCGACAATACCGAGCTCAGCAGCCCGGCGAGTTGGTTATGCGCATGTATGGGGCCGAGATCATCAAGATCGCGATGATACTCGGTGCCTTCAGTGTTGCCTTTGCGACGGTCGAAGACCTAAATCTGCTGGCCCTACTCGGCGCCTATTTCGCGGTGCAGGTTCTGCCTGCGCTGTTTGCTTCCAGGCCGGACACACGTTCGACACAGTGAGACATGATCGATGGCTTCTGAATCGCTGACCGCACAGGAATACATCCAGCACCATCTGACCAACCTCACCCTTGGTTGGCATCCCGAAGAAGGTCTCATCTTTGCACACAATGCGCTGGAGGCCTCCGAGATGGGCTTCTGGGCCGTGCACGTGGACAGCATGCTCTGGTCCATTGGCCTTGGCTACCTGATCTATCGCTTCTGTCTCAAGGTGGCCGCCAATGCCACTGCCGGCGTGCCGGGCCCAGCACAAAATTTCGTCGAATGGATTATTGACTTCGTCAACGAGAACGTGCGCGGCTCCTTCAGCGGCAAGAACGATGTCGTTGCACCCTTGGCGCTGACCATTTTTGCCTGGGTGTTCCTGATGAACCTGATGGACCTGGTGCCCGTGGACCTGATTCCCTGGGCCTTCGGCCAGTTCATGTCGTTGTTTGGCGCCGATCCGCATCATGTCTACATGCGCGTCGTTCCCACGACGGATCCGAATATCACCTTTGCGATGTCGCTGACAATCTTCGCATTGACACTTTATTACAGCTTCAAGATCAAGGGCGTTGGCGGTTTCATCGGTGAGTTGACCCTGCAACCCTTCGGTAAGTTCGGCATACCCGCCAATTTCCTGCTCGAAGGTATTAACCTGCTATCGAAACCGCTTTCGCTGTCTCTCCGGCTGTTCGGCAATATGTACGCGGGCGAGATGATATTCATACTCATCGCGTTGATGTATGGGCACAGCATGATCTTGGATGTGTCAGGCGGGATACTGCAGCTCGCATGGGCCATCTTCCATATCCTGATCATCACTCTACAGGCGTTCATCTTCATGGTACTTACCATCGTCTACCTGGACATGGCACACCAGACGCATCACTGATTCGTCGTTCACTCAACTCAATCGAACCCCGAGGGGAATCCAATGGAAAACGAAATCGCACAAGCTCTGCTCGTCGTAGCCGCCGGTCTGATGCTGGGTCTGGGTGCCATCGGCGCGGGCGTCGGTATCGGCGTTCTCGGTGGCCGCTTCCTGGAAGGTGCAGCTCGTCAGCCGGAGCTTATCCCGATGCTTCGCACGCAGTTCTTTATCGTCATGGGTTTGACCGACGCCTTGCCGGTCATTGCCATCGCAATGGGCCTGTACGCGATGTTTGCCCTCTGATCGGCATCCAACCCAATCAGATGTCCCGAACGACCGGAGTCGACTCGCTCATAACGCGCCAGAGCATCGACCGGGATAGACAACCGGGACAGGCAAGCGGCCAAGAGGCATACGGATGAACATCAACATCACTCTTATCACGCAGATGATCGCCTTCGGGGTGTTCGTCGTTTTCTGCATGCGTTACGTCTGGCCGCCTATCACCAAGGCGCTCGACGAGCGTACCACCAAGATCGCCGAAGGGCTGGCGGCGGCCGAGCGCGGGCAACAGGAGCAGGAACTCGGCCAACAGCGAGCGCTTGAGGCCATGCGCGAGGCGAAAACCAACGCCTCCGACATCGTCGGACAAGCGCAGAAGCGTTATAACGACATCCTGGACGAAGCGAAACGCGATGCGCAGGCCGAGGCCGACCGGATCAAGACCGCCGCGCACGCAGAGATCGAGCAGCAGACCAACCGGGCGCGCGAGGAACTACGCGAACGTATGGCCTCGCTGGCAGTGGCTGCCGCTGAAAAAATCCTGCAAAAAGAGATCAACGCCGACGCTCATAAGACGATCGTCGATTCGTTCGCAAAGCAGATCTAGGGCATCGTCATGGCCGGAGACAGCACAACCATCGCGCGGCCCTATGCCGAGGCCGCATTTCAAGTGGCTCAAGAGCATCAGGCCCTGGACGCCTGGTCGGACGCGCTCGGTACACTCGCGGCCATCGTCGAAGACCCCCTGATCGCCGACCAGGTCGGCAATCCAAACGTCCCGAGCGACAGGTTGCGGGACGTGATTTTTGGTGTCGCCGGTGAGGGGCTCACCAAAGAGATGCAGGGTTTGGTCCGGCTGCTTGCCGACAATAAGCGGTTCATCGCGCTGCCGGACATTGCCCGGCTTTTTGATCAGATGAAGACGGTGGCCGAGGGTCTACGCCATATCGAGATCCGCAGCGCCTACGCGGTCAGTGATGCTGAGAAGAAAGCGCTCGCGGTCGCGCTCAGGTCCCATTTCGGATCCGAGGTCGAGCTTAGTGTCGAAGACGACGCCGATCTGATCGGCGGTATCGTCGTCCGCGCCGGTGACATCGTGATCGACGGCTCCATTCGCGGCAAGCTCGACCAGCTGTCCAACGAATTGCAATTCTGATTCTTACTGGAACACCGCCATGCAACTGAATCCCTCCGAGATCAGCGATCTGATCAAACAGAAGATCGAGCAGTTCGACCTCAAGACAGAGGCTCGGGCCGAGGGCACCATTGTCAGTCTCACCGACGGCATCGTGCGCATTTACGGTCTGTCGGACGCCCAGTATTACGAAATGCTGGAGTTTCCCAACAACACCTTTGGTCTCGCCCTGAATCTGGAGCGCGATTCGGTCGGCGCGGTCATCCTGGGCGACTACACACAGCTATCCGAAGGCGACTGGGTGCGTTGCACCGGACGCGTTCTCGAGGTGCCGGTCGGAGAGGGGTTGCTTGGGCGTGTCGTCGATTCGCTCGGCGCGCCGATCGACGGAAAGGGTCCGGTC
>JBATTL010000358.1:0-6772 GCA_049670525.1 Thiohalocapsa sp.
GCTTGCTACCCATCAAAGACGTCCGGGACGGCCGTGATCAACTCGTCGCTGGCGAACTGGACGCGATCGCCAGCGACCGTCTCCTACTCATCGGGCAGGTCGCCGAGGCCGGTGCCGCGGAGGACTATGCCATTCTCGATGCTGACTTCTCCGTTGAGCCCTATGCCTTCGCCGTGCCGCGCAACGACGCCGACTTTCGGCTGGCGGTCAACCGAGGCCTGGCACGGGTCTATCGCAGCGGAGAGGTGGATCGCATCTTCGAGCGCTGGTTCGGCGAGGACGCCGAGCCCACCGCCCTGTTGGAAACGGTCTTTTTCATCTACGGCTTCGCGGACTGACCGCGACCCGGCTCATGTCCGCGGGCGCCGCCCTTGCAGGAGCGGCTCTCGAAGGCAAGAGTGATGTCCGCATGGGTATCCATGCCGGAGGCCTGGCGGGTGCTGTCTACTTCGCCATGGACTTCTACGTCGGCTTCTCCGTCCGCGTCGAAATGCTCGATATCCGCATGCGCACACGCCGCGTGGCGCCGGTGCGGCTGCATCGGCAAGGGCCGGCGGAGTAGGGCGGCGGTCAATGCAGGATCGGCCTCCGCGGCGGCGATTCAGCCTCAGCGCCGCCGAACGGCGATGGCTGCCACTGGTCAATCCAGACCGCGATTGTCTCGGCAGGCATTGGGGCCGTCAGTCGATTCCCTTGTCCGTCACGGTAGCCCATGGCTTCGAGTCGACCGAGCTGTTCGGTTGTCTCGGTGCCCTCCGCGCTGACCAAGCTGCCCACTTCCTCGACCAGACGCAGCGCAATGCGGGTAATCTCCGGCGATTGGCTCGGATGGGCGACTCTCGACCTTAAAAACGCCAGGCTCCCCCGTGATCGCGTCGCTGATCTCGATGCTTGCATTGAGTCCTAGCCGCGGCACAAGTGTACACGTTATTGTGTCAAATGCGATGCTGATCCGCAGTGTCGTACACTTTCTGATCGCGACAGGGAGTGCCGCCGGTTGGGTCTGCGAGCCATTCCCTAACAAGGTTGGCGCAAGCCCATACTCGCTGCGCATGGGGCGCGGTCCCCTGTACTTGGTCGGGACGTCCGTCGGTGGGCTCGGACGACAAACCCGGCGGCGGTTAGAATCCGAACCCTCAGTCGCGCAACGTTCGCAATCAAAGGGAACGCTATAACCCGTGGAATACAGCTCGGATCCCGGCTTCGTCCATCTGCACCTGCACACCGAATACTCCCTGATCGATGGTCTGGTCCGCATCAAGCCGCTAGTGAGGGCCGCGGCCGCCGCCAGTATGCCCGCCGTCGCTGTCACCGACCACAGCAACCTGTTTTGCCTGGTGCGTTTCTACAAGGCCGCGCTGGCCGCCGGCATCAAGCCTATCGCTGGTACCGAACTGTCGGTCTCGAATCCAAATGACTCCGCCAAACCTCACCGGTTAGTGCTTTTGGTGCAGGACCTCGTCGGTTACAGGAATCTGACCCGGCTTATTTCGCGTGCCTACATGGAGGGGCAACACCTGGGCCAGGCGCAGGTGCAGCGGGACTGGGTGCTTGCGGCTGCCGATGGGCTCATTGCCTTATCCGGTGGTGCCGGCGGCGATGTGGGCCGGGCGCTCGTGGGGGGGCACTGCGGCGACGCCGAGTCGCTAATGGATGGCTGGCTCGCGGCCTTCGGCGACCGCTATTACTTGGAGCTGATGCGCACGGGTCAGGATGATGATGCCGACTGCGTTGAGGCCAGCGTGGACCTGGCCCTGGCCAAAGGCGTACCCGTTGTGGCAACCAATGATGTTGCATTTCTGCGTGGCGAGGATTTCGATGCCCATGAGGTACGGGTCTGCATCAACAACGGCCACACGCTGGATGATCCGCGCCGCCCGCGTCGGCACAGCCCGGAGCAGTTCCTGCGTTCGCCGGCGGAGATGGCGCTGCTCTTCAGCGACATCCCGGAGGCGCTGGAAAACTCGGTGGAGATTGCGAAACGCTGCAATCTGGAACTGGCGCTGGGCAAGAGCTTCCTGCCGGATTCGCCGGTGCCGGAAGGCATGACCATCGACGGCTACTTCAGTGCCGAGTCGCGCAAGGGTCTGGAATGGCGTCTGGACCGCATCCTCGACCGGGAAGCACCGGACTTCGCGGAGCGATGCAAGGTCTATGAAGAGCGCCTGCAGATCGAACTCGACGTCATCTGCCAGATGGGTTTTCCGGGTTATTTCTTGATCGTCGCGGACTTCATCCAGTGGGCCAAGGACAATGGTATCCCAGTGGGTCCCGGTCGCGGTTCCGGTGCCGGCTCGCTGGTCGCTTACGCAATGAAGATCACCGATCTAGACCCGATCGAGCATGAATTGCTGTTCGAGCGCTTTTTGAACCCCGAGCGCGTGTCCATGCCCGACTTCGATATCGATTTCTGCATGGAGCGGCGCGACCGCGTCATCGACTATGTCGCGGGCAAGTACGGCCGCGATGCCGTGTCGCAGATCATCACCTTTGGCACCATGGCGGCCAAGGCCGTGGTGCGCGATGTCGGCCGCGTGCTCGGGCACCCGTACGGCTTCGTCGACAAGGTCGCGAAGATGGTGCCGTTCGAACTCGGTATGACGCTGGCAAAGGCGCTCGAAGAAAGCCAGGACCTGAAGATCGCCTATGACGAGGACGAGGCCGTCACCGCCATTATCGACATGGCGCGCAAGCTCGAGGGCGTCGCCCGCAACGCTGGCAAGCACGCCGGTGGTGTGGTCATCGCACCGACCAAGCTGACCGAGTTCGCGCCACTGTACTGTGAGCCGGGTGGCGAGAATCTGGTGACCCAGTACGACAAGGACGACGTCGAACAGGTCGGCCTGGTCAAATTCGATTTCCTCGGCCTTCGAACACTAACCATCATCGATTGGGCGCTATCCACGATCAATTCCCAGCGCAGTACCAGCGGTGAGCCGTCGATCGACATCACGCTGATCGATCCGAAGGACGCCGACGCCTTCGCGCTCTTGCAACGCTGTGAGACTACAGCGGTGTTCCAGCTCGAATCCCGTGGCATGAAGGAACTGATCAAAAAGCTCCAACCTGACAGCTTCGAGGACATGACCGCGTTGGTGGCCCTGTTCCGGCCCGGCCCGCTGCAGTCTGGCATGGTCGACGACTTCATCGACCGCAAACACGGCCGCGCCGATGTCGCCTATCCGCACCCGGAACTGGAGCCGATCCTAAAGCCTACTTACGGCGTCATCCTGTACCAGGAGCAGGTCATGCAGATCGCCCAGGTGCTGGCCGGCTATTCGTTGGGTGGTGCCGACCTGCTGCGCCGGGCCATGGGTAAGAAGAAGCAATCGGAGATGGATAAACAGCGTGCGATCTTCGAGCAGGGTGCGGCCGAGCGCGGTGTCGAGGCCAAGACGGCGACCTATATCTTCGACCTGATGGATAAGTTTGCCGGGTATGGATTCAACAAGTCGCATTCGGCCGCCTACGCCCTTGTCTCCTACCAAACCCTCTGGCTCAAGACCCACTATCCGGCCGCGTTTATGTCCGCCGTGCTGTCCGCGGACATGGACAACACGGACAAGGTCGTGACGCTAATCGATGAATGCCGATCCATGAAACTCAAGGTCGAGCCGCCGAAGATCAATCACTCCGAGTTCATGTTCACTAGTCATGCGGGCGGCGATGGGACGGTCGTCTACGGTCTCGGCGCCATAAAAGGGGTTGGTGAGTCCGCGATCGCAGCGATGCTCGAAGCGCGCGGTTCCGACGGACCGTTCCAGGACATCTGGGACTTCTGCCGGCGGATCGATCTTCAGAAGGCGAATAAGCGCGTCCTCGAGGCGTTAATCCGAGCGGGCGCGCTTGATGATCTTGGGGGCGGGCCGGGAGACGATGCAGGCGCGGAGCACGGACGTGAAACTGGCCATAATCGCGCGACGCTGATGAACCAACTGCCGCTGGCCCTGAAGCTGGCCGATCAACAGCACGAGCAGGAGGCTGCCGGGCAGGCGGATCTGTTTGGCTCACTGGATGTGGGTGGGTCCGGTGTGGTCGAGCCGGATCCACAGATTGCGGCACGGCGTTGGCCGGATTGGGATGAGGAAGAGCGCCTGTTGGGGGAGAAAGAGACCCTGGGCCTGTACCTGACCGGGCATCCCATCAATCGCTATGACGCCGAGCTGAACGCCATGGTCTCCCAGCGCATCGGCAAGCTGCTCGAAGGCGCCCAGGGCATGACGACGCCGGCGGTCACACATCCGCGCGGCAAGAACGATCGCGATCTGCGCACCGTCGTGGGTCTGGTGGTCGGCATGCGCACCAATAAAACCGCCCGCGGTCGTATGGCCTCATTGACCCTGGACGACCGCACCGGTCGCATCGAGACCACCGTATTCAACGACGTCTACGAACCCGCGCGCGAACTGCTGGTGCCGGATGCGATCCTGGCCGTGACGGGCCACCTGAAGCCTGACGACTTCACAAACGGCTGGACCCTGATCGCCCGTAGCATCCGTCCACTCGCAGCGGCCCGCGCCGAGCTGGCTGACCATTTGCTGTTGCGGCTCGATCTCAGCGACTTCGAGCGCCATGCCTCCGGTGTTGAGCATCTGCGGCGACTCCAGGACGCTCTTGAGCCCTATCGCGTCGACAGCGGCGGTCTTCCGCTGCGGATACATTATCTGCGTCCGGGCATCGAAGGCCGATTGCGCCTTGGGGAGGTCTGGCGTGTCGATCCCACCGATGCCTTATTGAAACGCCTGCGGCATCAGCTCGGCGACGATGGCGTGGAGGTGATCTACGAGCGTGAGCTCAAGCTGCGATCCACAATGCCAGACCCGTCGAGCCCGCCGAAGCTGGCGCTGGTGCAATGAGCAGCGCCGACCATTGGCGCATTGTCAGGACCAACGACTGTCCGGCGCGATCAGCTCAGGCGTAGCGCGACAAGATCATCAATTGGTAGGACTCCAATTGGAGCTCTTGAGTGGCGACGATGGGGCGGCCCGCGAATAGGTCGACCATGGTCTTGCGCATGCCCATTTGGCGCAGACGCCGTGCCTCCAGACGCTGGGTGTGCTCGCTAAAGTTGGCCAGTACGAATACCGTGGAATCGCCGTTGGTACGCAGGAAGCCGAACACGTGCTTGTTGCCGCTGTCGAGGAACTCGGTCTCGCCACGGGAGAACGCCTGGTTCTGCCCACGCACCTGCAGCAGCCGCAACAGGCCCTGATAGACGCGTCCCGGCACCGTCTCCATGTCACGGCGCTGTTCGGCGCGCTCCCAGTCGAACCGGCCGCGGTGCATCCAGCGGGAGTCGCCGAGTTTGTCCGGGTCCTGGTCGTAGCCGTAGTCGTTCAGGGTTGCGATTTCGTCACCGAGGTAGAGCAGCGGGATGCCGCCCATGGTGATGATGATGCCGTGGATCAGCAGGATGCGGCGCACTGCGAACTCCAGCTCTTCCCAGTCGCTCTGCTGCTGCGCCAGTTCGACGCCGGTCAGTGACGCGCAGGTGCCGGAGACGCGGGCATCGCCGGTGACCGGGTCTTCCTGAAATGGCGCGCCACGGGCGAAGCTGCCTTCGTGCTGGCCGACGAAGAATCGGGTCAGAAATCTGCGGTGCGACCCGGGCTCGAAGCCGACCGCGGCGACGTCCTCGTCGGCGAAGGCCCAGCCGATGTCATCGTGGCAGCGCACGTAGTTTACCCAGGCGCAGCCCTCGGGGATCGAATAACGGTGCTTCATTGCGCGCACCAGTACACGGACGTCGCGGGTGGCGAGCGAGTCCCAGAGCAGCGCCATGAGCTGCGGATTGTAGGACAGCGGACACTCATCGGTGCTGACGTACTCGCTGACCTCGTCCGGGTGCACGATGGCCTCGGACTTGAACACCGTGGCCGGCGCGGCGATGCTGACCAATGCATTAAAGGCCTGGATTACCCAGTGGGCCTCGGGGAGATTCTGCGAATTGGTGCCAAGGCGTTTCCAGATAAAGGCCACCGCGTCCAGACGCAGGATTTCGACGCCCTGATTCGCCAGGAACAGCATCTCCTCGAGCATGCGGTTGAACAGCTCGGGGTTCTCATAGTTTAGGTCCCACTGGTAGGTGTGGAATGTGGTCCAGATCCACTTCTTGATGCCGGTGCGATAGGTGAAGGCGCCGGGATGATCGTCGGTGAAGACCTCGGGCATGGTCTTCTCGTACTGGTCTGGGAGCCTCCGGTCCGGGAACATCCGGTAATAGGTCTGATAGCGCGGGTCGCCGGCGAGTGCCGCACGCGCCCACTCATGCTCGTCACTGGTGTGATTGAAGACGAAGTCCAGGGTCAGGGAGATACCGTGGTGGCGGAGTTCAGTGGCCAGTTCGGCCAGATCCTCCATCGTGCCGAGCTGCGCATCCACCTCGCGATAACTGCTGACCGCGTAGCCGCCGTCATTGTCGCCGTCCGGGGTCTTGAGCAGCGGCATCAGATGCAGGTAGGTGATGCCCATCTCGGTCAGGTACGGGATGCGCTCGCGTAGGCCGGCCAGATCGCCAGCAACCAGGTCCACATAGCACATGGCGCCAACCATGCGGTTGGATTGAAACCATGTCGGATCCGCACCGCGCATGGCGTCAAGCGCCTTCAATTCCGGCGAACGGGCGATCCACATCTCGGTGGCGGACGCCAGGATGCTCTCCAGGTGGTAAAAGAAGTCGTAGTGGCTGCCGTAAAGCCCGTACAGGCGCTTGAAAAGCCGCGGGAAGTGGCGTTCCAGACGCTCGACGTAGGCGATCCACTCGACCTCGTCC
>JBATTL010000359.1:0-10633 GCA_049670525.1 Thiohalocapsa sp.
GCATCGCCTGCTGCGTACGCGCCGTGCCCTGTTTGTAGCGTCTCGCCATGCCATCTTTCCAACCGAGTCTGACTCGGTCGCAATTTTACTCCCATGGGACGTGACGCGGAATACTTTCACAATCTCCTGGTTTGGGATCAGCGGGTTCGAGAACAGCATGCGTTTCGTTGGCGTAAGGCACTGTCCAGCCCAGCTCATCCACAAGGGCCTTGACGGGCACGAGAGTTTCTTCGTTCGAGTCCATGGCCCCGCTGAGGGCCTTGCCTTCGACGGTAACCGAGGTCTCAGCCCCCGGGGACTCGTCAAGCGCATTGGTCCCGGCCAAAAAGGCGCCGACGACGCTGCGGAAACGTGTCGCCACTTCCGCTTCTTTTGCTTGCGGTTCCCACGGAAGAAAGCCGGGATCCCACTTCCCGCGCTGTTTGATGCCAAGGTTGCGCTCGACCTCGAAGTGGCCGAGCACAGTCGTTGGCGTGACTGGGATTTCATAGCGCTTGCAAAGCGCCGCCGCCAGCTCGGCCATGCGACGCCACTGCACTTCGGTCATCGGAAACCGGCCCGGGTTTGTCCTCGTCGCGTCAGCCATGCAGCAGACTGACAGGCCGATTGCCTTGGTGTTACTCATCAGCGTATGGGCGGCGTACTTGCGGTCCGCGGTCGAATCGTTGTCCGCGATCGAGTGGATTCCCTCAACGATCTTGCCATCGTCTTCGATCATGAAATGATAGTGCTTTCGATCCGTCGACGAGGCCTTGTATCCCCCCGCTGTCCAATGACAAATGATGCGACCTGGGCTCGCATTCGGCATTTGGCTCTTTTTCAACAAAGGCATGGTGGTTCCTCTCCGTCGTTATCATCGCGGAATATGCATCGCTCCCGGTGCCCACGACCTCGCGGCGTCAATTGGCAGCAGAGCTCCAGGCAAGACGTAAACATAGACGACGCCCTGAGGTTGTGCACTCCGTGCGAAATGGATCGTTCCTGAGGGAGCCTGGCGGAACCTGGGGACAATCCCAAAAAGAGACAGAGGATTCAATGTTACCGGTCCCTCTCGCATCGCTGTAGCGCCCCATCGGCAAGCATGGGATATCCGGCTCACAACAGGCTCGCCTTCGTTTCGGCATTCTTGAGCGGCTATCTCAGCAACGCCTATAAGGGATGCTGGTTTGTCGGCCATCCTGGCCGAAAATTGGCAGGTAGCCAGAAGACGCGGTCTCCCGGCCGGTTACAACATTTTCAACGGCTTGAATCCGTTGTCGGGCGGGGGTAGTACATGCCATTTCACTAGTCCGTTCGGCATTCCAGAGCCTTCGGCTCGTCGATGACCTGGAGAATTCGCCCGTCGTCGTGGTGGAAACGGAAGCCTTCGATGATCGGACCGCTCTCGCCCTCCGTGGCGAGCGAGATATTGGCTTTGGCGATCAGATTGTACTGGTCCGCGTCGGAGGAGAAGATCAGCAGCAGATCGGAGGAAGCATAGGTATCGCCTTCGTCGATCCCGCCGGGCACTGCAGAGAAGACCAACAAACGGCTGATCCCCCCCGCCGGCAGCATGTCGATCTTCGCAACCTCAAGCGAACTATGGCGCCCGTCGTCGATCTTTTCCTGCAAGTAGAAGGTCTGCCCGCCCGACGGGTCTGCACAGACTGAGGTGATGACCTGCGGCTCTGCCAACAGGTTCGATGCGGCAGTCGCAGCAGTGAAAGAAAACAACAGTAGCCTGACGACCGGTTTCATGCTTTTCTCCAACCCTTTTGATTCACGCCGCTCATCGTCGGTCACGCGTCCGTCCGCTCGGGCGGTCCCGTCCAGCGGTCCCAGCCATATTGGCGTGCCACAAAGACGTTTATCTTGATCTGTGCTGTTTTCGCAAGGCAGAAAACTAAATTAGCGTTTACTTATATAAAACAATGTCGAACCTCGATCGAAGTCCACCGGTCGGTGTCCGGATTGCAACGCAGTGTTACCCGAACCCGGATCGTTCATGGTGTCTCGGACCATCCTTGGCCCTTAGTGGAAACGCAGTAAATCAGTGTGCCCCTCGCAGTTGGGTCCGCTTGATCCCGTCCATTTTCAAATGCATGATCCTGTTCCGCTACCCTGTTCCCCTAACCTGATCAGCCTCCGGGACGGAGGGAGCCCATGCCGCAATCGAACCCCACGCGCCGGCCGCTGACGACCCGGAACGCATCCTGGGCAAAGGTCCTTGCCCGTTGGCTGGCCGCTTGGGGGATCACTCCAAACGCTATCTCGATCGCCAGTCTGGTGTTCGCCCTCGCCGGAGCACTGGCCATGTGGAATGCGGCTGGGGCTACCGCGGCCGCTCGGGCGACGCTTCTTGTGACCGCCGCGGTCTGCATCCAGCTCCGGTTGCTCTGCAACATGCTCGACGGAATGGTCGCGGTCGAGGGCGGCCTGGGGTCGCCATCCGGCGCGGTGTTCAACGAACTGCCCGATCGCTTGGCTGATCCGCTCTTGATCGTTCCCGCGGGCTATCTCACCGGCTATGCATGGGGGCCGGAACTTGCCTGGACGGCCGCCTCTTTGGCACTGCTGACGGCCAACATCCGCACCCTCGGTGGATCGCTCGGCCTGCCCGAAGGATTTCAAGGGCCGATGGCGAAGCCGCATCGGATGGCGACCATGACCTTGGGGCTAGCCATCGCCGCGGGTGCCGTGCCTTTCGGCCAAGACGGCTCGGTCCTGCTGATCACGCTGGCACTGATCGTGACCGGAACATGCATCACCGCGGTCCGGCGTACCCGCGCCATGCTGCAAGCGCTGGAACAGCGATGATCTTCGACCATCTGGCCGCCCGGACGCTGGCGGGTCTGACGCGTCTCGTGACCGGCGTGCGCGCCAACTGGGTCGACCACAGGCCGGGGGCAGAAGTCCCCCAACGGGTCTATTTCGCCAATCATTCCAGCCATCTGGACAGCTTGGTGATCTGGGCCTCGCTTCCGGCTGCACTTCGTGCTCGCACGCGGCCGGTCGCCGCTGCCGACTACTGGGACCGGCCGGGACTGCGGCGGTGGCTAGCCCTTCGCGTGCTCAATGCACTCGCGGTCAAACGAGCCGGTGGCGCTGGTAGCCGTGAAGCCCTGCATTGTCTGATCGCGGCCCTGGATGACGGGGACTCGCTGATCCTGTTTCCGGAGGGTACAAGGGGTGAGGGACGGCAAATCGGCCGGCTGCGGGCGGGCCTCTACCATGTGGCTCGGCAAAGACCGCAGATCGAACTCGTACCCGTCTTCCTGGACAACCTGAGCCGAATCCTGCCCAAAGGAGAGTGCCTGCCAGTGCCGCTCATCGGCAGCGTACGCTTCGGACCGCCGATCCGTTTGCAGCCGGACGAGAACAGAACCGTCTTCCTGGAGCGGGCCCGCAACACTCTTATCGACCTGGGATGTCAGCGATGAATCTAGTTTGGGACCGCGAGATCCAGCTACTGCTCGCCGGTATCGTCAGCCTTCTCCTGATCGCGAGCGCCGTCGGACTGATCCTGAGTCGGCGCCTGACTAGTGACGGCGGCCAGCAACTGGTCGCGAATCTCAACGCCCGCACCCGTTCCTGGTGGGTCATGACGGCCGTGTTCGTTGCCGCCTTGGCAACCGGTGGCATCGGCTCGGTCATCCTGTTCGGATTGCTCTCCTTCATCGCACTGCGCGAGCTGATCACGCTCACGCCAACCCGGCCGGCGGATCATCGGACCCTATTCTGGGCCTTCTTCGTCTTCGTGCCGGTTCAGTATGTGCTGGTGTATGACGCGTGGTACGGGCTGTTTGCGATCTTCATCCCGGTGTACGCCTTCCTGTTCGTACCGGTGCGCAGCGCGTTGGCGGGAGACACGGAGGATTTCCTGGCCCGTACCGCGAAGATTCAGTGGGGGCTGATGATCGCCGTCTACTGCGTGAGCCACGCCCCGGCGTTGCTGATGCTTCAGATTCCCGGTTACGAAGGGCAGAGCGCGAAGCTGCTTTTGTATCTGGTCGTCGTGGTTCAGCTGAGTGACGTGCTGCAGTACGTTTTCGGCAAGACTCTCGGTCGACGGCGCATCATCCCAAATGTGAGCCCGAACAAGACCTGGGAGGGAACCCTGGGCGGGATCGCCACCGCAAGTCTGATCGGCGCACTGCTTTGGTGGTTCACGCCTTTCAGTCCATGGGCAGCACTTGGAATCGCTTTCCTAATCAACCTCGCCGGCTTTGCAGGCGGGCTTTGTATGTCCGCCATCAAGCGCGATCTGGGCGTCAAGGACTTTGGTACACTCATCGAGGGTCATGGAGGGGTAATGGATCGAATCGACTCGCTCTGTTTCGCCGCGCCCGTATTCTTCCATCTCGTCCGCTATTTCTATGCCTGAGCGCAGGATCCGAACGGCATGCGCCGCAAGAGTAAAGTTCCCGCGCGTGAGCAACGGAATTATTGCTCAGGTGAACAAAGTCAGTACACCGGTATAGCCGTAGAGTCGGTCTTTGGAGATCTCGCCGTTGGCATAGAAACCAACCAGGGGGAAATCGCCCAATTCGTCGCGGATTTGCTTCAGTTCCTCAGAGTCGTCCCCGAACAAGTTCTTGCCGCGGCCCAGACAGGAGACGTAGACACCGCCGCGTGGCGGGCCGGAAAGTCTTGCCGCAAGATGTGCCAGCATACGTGACAAGTCCTCGCGCGCGGTGTCGGCATCACGTCGGCAGAACATCAGTTCCTGGCCCTGCTCTACGAGATCGCCGATGGCGAGCAGTTTCTGCTCCACGTCGATGCCGATGAGATTGCGCACCAGATAGTCACCGGTGTCGGAGCCGACGATGGGAAGACCGGCGAAGATGTAGCCGCCGACGCGGGACAGGTCCCGCGCCAGAATCTCGCCGATGTCCTCCTTGAACACCTCCAACGCGGGACGACCGTCGAGGCTGACCAGAATGTTGCGCTGGGACTCGGTGATGACGCGATGCGGTCCGATCGGCGAGCAGCCCTGACTCAGGCTGGTCTGAACACCCACGGCATCGGTGAACATGACGCCGGATAGACCGCCCGCCGTGACCGTATCCGCCACCGTGCGGGCGTTGTCCTCGGAACTCGCGAGACCGCCGACCAAAAAGCCCGTCGCGGTTCGCGCGGCGAGCTGCTTCACCAGGCTTTCGACGAGCGGGTTGACTGGGTCACCATGCACCAGCCCGAGAAATGGCTGCCCGGCTCCAAGCCAGTCGCGTTCTACGCCTTCGTAGCCTTCCAGATCCTTGACGATGCTCGGAAAGACTCGAAACGTTTCCTCCGGCAAATCCGCGACCATCACCGCGATGGCGGGCTTTCCATAGTACTCGATACCGGTGGCGCAGATTCCGATGCCCACGGCGCCGACCCAGTGCAGCACGCCGGTGGCGTCGCGCAAGCGATCGTGGATAGCCTCGAGCTGGCTGTTGGCGGCATCGGTCACGTAGACGAAACCCAGCGTGCCGGATGGCGAGTCCGATCCGGCGCCGCGTTGAGCGTCGAGGCGATCGATGACCAACGACAGGGCGTCGTGCCAATTGTCGTCGGCGGCGTGAGCGTAGCGGAATTGATGCATGAGAGACGTTATCCGGTCAGGGCCGTTGCGAAGCAAACTCCCGGCGGTTGATCGCCGATTCCATCGGCGACGATGCTTGGCAACTCGTCAAGCAGACTATGCCCGATTCTATTCCGGAGCTGCCGTTCCGTCGCCCCCACCAACGCCAGGCATCTGCCCGATCTCTGCCCAGGTCCGGAAGACTCCAAACTTGGCAAAGGCACGCGGTCAAACTTCAGCCATATCCCCCTTCTCCTGTAACCAGGCGCGGCGGTCCGATGCCCGTTTCTTTGCCAACAGCATATCCATCAAGCTGCTGCTCGCGTCACCGGGTTCAACGGTGAGTTGCACAAGGCGTCGGGTGTCCGGGTGAATCGTGGTCTCACGCAGCTGCGCAGGATTCATCTCACCGAGACCCTTGAAGCGCTGAACGCTGACCTTGCCCTTGAGTTTCTCGGCCGCGATGCGATCGAGCACACCTTGACGTTCCGCGTCGTCCAGCGCATAGAAGACCCGCTTGCCCACGTCGATCCGATACAGGGGCGGCATTGCGACGTACACATGGCCCTCGGCCACCAATTGCGGGAAGTGCTTGAGAAACAACGCGCACAATAGCGTCGCGATATGGGCGCCGTCCGAGTCCGCGTCGGCGAGGATACAGACCTTACCGAAGCGCAGCCGGGACAGGTCCTCACTGCCGGGGTCAACACCGATGGCCACGGCGATATCGTGCACCTCCTGCGAGCCCAACACTTCGGCGGGGTCCACCTCCCAGGTGTTCAGGATCTTACCCCGCAGAGGCATGATGGCCTGAAACTCACGGTCACGGGCCTGCTTCGCGGAACCGCCAGCGGAGTCGCCCTCCACCAGGAACAGCTCGCTTCGCTCCGGGTCCGTGCTGCTGCAGTCGGCCAGCTTGCCCGGCAGCGCAGGGCCCTGCGTGATCTTCTTGCGAGTGACCTTGCGTCCGGCCCGCAGCCTGGCCTGTGCAGCGCCGATGGCCAGATCGGCGATGCGCTCGGCATCGCCGATGTGCTGATTCAACCAAAGGCTGAAAGCGTCCTTGGCAACGCCGGAAACGAATGCCGCACACTCCCTAGACGACAGACGTTCCTTGGTCTGACCCGAAAACTGTGGCTCGAGCAATTTCACCGACAGGATCCAGCTTGCCCGCGCCCAAACGTCCTCCGGAGCGAGTTTGACACCGCGCGGCAGCAGATTGCGGAATTCGCAGAACTCACGCACTGCCTCTGTGAGTCCGGTACGCAGGCCGTTCACGTGGGTACCGCCCTGCACTGTCGGTATCAGATTCACATAGCTCTCGGTGACCGGGTCGCCGCCCTCCGGCAGCCAGACCACGGCCCAGCTGGCGGTCTCGGTCGTTGCCTCCATATCGCCGACGAAGGGCGCCTCCGGCAACAGCGGCAGCCCGTCGAGCGCCTGTGCGAGATAGTCCTTAAGTCCGTTCTGATAGCACCAGACCTGCTCGTCGCCACTTGCCTCGTCGCAAAACCGCACCGTCAGCCCCGGACAGAGTACAGCCTTGGCACGCAGCAAATGGGTCAACTGCCGTGCCGAGAACCGGGGACTGTCGAAGTACCCCGGATCCGGCCAGAAATGCAGCCGCGTGCCGGTGTTGCCTCGACCAACAGTGCCGATCGGCACCAGATCCGACACCTTTTCACCGCCGGCAAAGACCATCTTGTATTCCCGGCCATCGCGCTTGACCCAGATCTCTAGCTGCTTCGACAGTGCGTTGACCACGGACACGCCAACACCGTGCAGACCGCCGGAAAAGCGGTAGCTGTCCGCGGAAAACTTGCCGCCCGCGTGGAGCTTGGTCAGGATGACCTCGACGCCGGGCAGACCCTGCTCGGGATGCATATCAACTGGCATGCCGCGGCCGTCATCGCTTACTTCACAGGAACCATCCTCGAACAGCGTAACGTCGATGTGCCGGGCGTGCCCGGCCAGCGCCTCGTCGACGCTATTGTCGATGGCCTCCTGTGCAAGGTGATTCGGGCGTGTGGTGTCGGTATACATGCCCGGGCGCTTGCGCACCGGATCCAGACCGCTCAAGACCTCGATGGCCGCGGCGTCGTAATTGCCTTTCATCGGCGAGATGGATACTCCTTGCAAACGAGTGGGGCGGTGTCGGGGCGGCGCTCGCTACCGCGCAAATTGACCCCAAAATCGGCGTACGGTACCGTAGCTTCAAACACAGGTTCAATCAGCATGTCAGACAGTAACAGCGGCGAGCAGATCTCTGATCCGAAGGACTTCGAGCGTTCGATGCACGAACTGGAGGCCCTCGTCGACAAGCTGGAACAGGGCGATCTGACGCTGGAACAGTCCCTTGACGCCTTCGAGCGCGGGGTGAATCTGACACGCACCTGCCAGAAAGCGCTGGACGCCGCCGAGCAACGGGTGCGCATCCTGACAGAGCGGTCGGAGACCGCGCAACCGGAGCCATACCCGAACGATGACACCGCGAGCCCAGCCGGCGCAGCAACAAACCACCCCGGAGATGAATGAGTCAGCGCTGAAGGACTTCCTGACGCAGTGTCGGCAGCGCACCGAGGCGACTCTGGAGCGTCTGTTGCCGCCTGCCGACACACCGCCTTTGCGTCTGCATGAAGCGATGCGTTACGCGGTCCTCGGCGGCGGCAAGCGGGTACGGCCGACGCTTGCCTATGCCGCAGCACAGGCCGTCGGCATCCAACCCGAGTTGGTCGACACCGCGGCCGCCTCGCTGGAGATGATCCACGTCTACTCCCTCGCCCACGACGACCTGCCGGCCATGGATGACGACGACCTCCGCAGGGGCCGACCGAGCTGCCACAAGGCCTTCGACGAGGCGACTGCGATACTCGCCGGTGACGCATTGCAAACGCAGGCGTTCCAGGTACTCGCGACGGACCCGGAGTTTTCGGGCGACGCCGCGATGCGGGTCGCCATGATCGCAAATCTTGCGCGCGCCTCGGGATCACTCGGGATGGCCGGCGGGCAGGCATTGGATCTGGAGTCCGAGGGCAAGAAGCTGGATCTGCTCATGCTGGAGAACATCCATATCCACAAGACAGGCGCGCTGATTCGTGCCTCCGTCAACATGGGCACGCTGACCTGCCCGGGACTCGCGACGGATCGAGCCGAGGCCCTCGACCACTACGCGAAGTGTATCGGCTTGGCGTTCCAGATCCAGGACGATCTGCTCGACGTCGAAGGAGATACCGCCATCATCGGAAAGCAGAGCGGAGCGGACGCGGCTCACGAAAAGGCAACTTACCCATCGCTGATGGGAATTGGACCGGCTCGCGAGGCTGCCGCGGATTTGGTGGAAGATGCGCTGAAGAGTCTGGAACGCTTCGACGACGGCGCCGACCCTTTGCGCTGGATCGCCCGCTACATCGTCGACCGCGATCGCTGACGCTAGCTCCCTACTTTGTGACTCGAGGCCTTTGTGGCTCAGGACCTTCTGTGGCTCAGAACCAGTGGCCGGGGTTTGCCCATCCCCGAGGGTCGGGTGACAATGCGGCGGCCGATCAAAATCGGTGGCCTGCATCCACGACATTCTTACGGTAATGGCTGATGTGTTCACATCATTGGTCCCTCATATTGAGGGAAACGTCGCCATCGCCACCCCGAGGACTTCCCAATGGACCGACCGGTCTCCACCGCCGCAGTCAAGGCAACCGCCGCTATCGCCGATGTGCAAGCAAGTGCGGACAGCCGGCGCATCGCCATCGACAAGGTCGGCATCAAGAACATTCGCCACCCCGTTCGCATCAAGGACCGTAGCGGTCACGAACAACACACCGTCGCCACGTTCAACATGTACGTGTACCTGCCCCACAGCTTCAAGGGCACGCACATGTCGCGCTTCGTCGCGATCTTGAATGGCCATGATGACGAGATTGGCGTCGGCACCTTCAAGGAAATGCTCGTGGAGATGGCCGAGCGGCTCGAGTCCGAGGCGGGCCACATCGAAATGCGTTTTCCTTTTTTTGTCAGAAAAGAGGCGCCCATTTCCGGTGTCGCCAGCTTGCTCGACTACGACGTGACCCTGATCGGCGAGATCCGCGACGGCAGACCCCGGATGTCCATCAAGGCCGTGGTGCCCGTCACTAGCCTATGTCCTTGTTCCAAAGAGATTTCCGACTACGGCGCGCATAACCAGCGCTCGCACGTAACGGTTCAGGCCCGTACCCGCGGTTTCTTGTGGATCGAGGAACTCATCCAAATGGTTGAGGCCGAGGCATCCTGCGAGCTTTACGGGTTACTCAAACGTCCGGACGAGAAATATGTGACCGAGCGCGCCTACGACAATCCGAAGTTCGTCGAAGACACCGTCCGCGACGTCGCCCGCCGGCTCAATGAGGACGAGCGCATCGGTGCCTACGTGGTGGAGGCCGAGAATTTCGAGTCCATCCACAACCACTCCGCCTACGCGCTCATCGAACGCGACAAGGACATGGAGGCCCAGATCGCGGACAGTACACTGTGAAGCACTGAAGAATTCGGCGTTTTCCTACGACTTGGGATTGCGTACAAGGACCCCCTACCCCAGCTTGAGGAGGACGAGCCCGCCACTGATTTGCCGGGACGATCCAAATGCCGACTATGCGGCTGTCTTTTCACCAACAAGCTGAGGAGTGCCTCTCATGTTCCGATCTATCGTCGCCGCCCTCGTCGCGGCGCCTCTTACGCTCGTCACCCTAGACTCGTCAGCGGCCGTCGAAGCCGCGGCAGTCCAGCGCACCGCGGCCCCGGAAGGCGCCCAAGTCTATTTCATCGAACCAATCGACGGAGCGACAGTACCAACGACCTTCACCGTCAAGTTTGGCCTCAAGAATATGGGCGTCGCACCGGCCGGCACCGACAACGCCGCCACTGGCCACCATCACCTCCTGGTGGATAGCGAAATGCCCCCCCTGGACCAACCAATGGGCGGAGACATCATGCACTTTGGCGGCGGTCAAACGGAGACCGAGGTCACCCTGGAGCCCGGCACGCATACCCTGCAGCTACTGGTGGGCGACATGAATCATGTCCCCCACGATCCGCCAATTCATTCCGAGAAGATTACCG
>JBATTL010000360.1:0-1998 GCA_049670525.1 Thiohalocapsa sp.
GCCCAGGGTATCTCCTGTTTGAGCACATCCGCCTCGCCGAGAGTGAGGGCAGGGCTGCCGAGTCAAGGCCGTATTTCGTCCGTCGTCTTTCCAACCACGCGTCCGAGATTCTCACGCGACGTAACAAAGGTGTTCAAGATGATCTTCTGATGTTTGCTGCGACCGATTCGGATTCGTCGGGGCAGATGCATGCGGTTGTCGACGAGCGGTTTTTCTTACCATGCGGAGATGATCCGACTCTCTACCAACTCACGAACGACGGACTCGATCTGGCCCTCGGCCTGGCATTGATCGACGCACTGAAGAAGGCCGAAAGGAACGCACGAGACCTGACCGACGCCTTCGAGACGATCGTAGAACCCATTGAGGCCCTCGATAGGACTGCGCAGGTCGTCATGGAGGCACTGCTTACCGCATGCGCTGACGACCAATGCTCATTGGCGGTCCGCATCGCACTGATCTGCGGTTATCTGCGGTTGCAGAACGTGGATGAATCGCAGTACTTGCCATTTGCCTCGGTCGCACGATCCGCGACTGACGCCGCCATGTCTGCGCTCTTCGAGGTCACGACTACCCAGCGCGGACCAGCCAAAACCGATTGGTTGCTTAGCGCGTTGCGCCGGTACCGGTCTCAACAGGGCTGCTGGGCGTCTATGAGCCGCCACATCAAGCAATGGTTGGGGGCCTATTCGCTATCCCCCGCAGTCGCGTTGCTGAGCGAGCCCGACGATGGCGCAAGGGCTGAAAAGATCGAACAGCGCCAGGCATTGCTGGACAAACGGCTCCAGGAGCTTGCGGCGGATGAGCGGGCGTTTTTGAATGAACGCATGACGCGCAGTGACGACGTCGATTCGGGTGAGCTATGCCGCAGCGCGTTTCACTTGCTGGTCGGCATGCCGATTGAACCGTTCGCCGAACCCCTGGTGGCATGGAGCTATGCGCAAGCCCTAAACGGAAACTATCGCGCGGCGCATGATGAATTTCGTTTTCTGATTTACTTCAACACCATCGACTGGCAGTCCACGCGCAACAAGCTAATGGCCGTATCCGACTTTCTACAAAAAGACGGCGTGTCGACGACCGGTCGCTGGGCGATGGTCGGAATTCTGCGGGCGACCGCAACTGATAGCGACGCGCACCGCGAAACGATCCTCCTGGACGAATTGACCAGAGACCGTAGCGAGTTCAAGGATTGGAGTCTTATACAATCTTACTGTAACACCGATCCATGTGATCCCGAGGCTGCAGAGCCGACTAATCTGGCACCTACGGTAGAAAAGTTCCAGCAGCTTGATGTCAACGACCTGTCTCGATCTCGGGGTATGACGGCAGCCGATCATTTCTTTTCGGATGCCTTACCCGCAATGGCGAGATTCGCTCCAACGCCCGCTCTCCTGACGATGCGAACCTTTCTCGATGCGGTGCTTGCTCGAAACGGGGAAGATTCGCGCTTGGGGCTGTTCTCAATTGAGGCCCATGCCGCGGCACTCAAAGAAGATCAGGCTTCGAAGCTAAAGACAAGAGCCATTGACCTCGCGGCAAGGGTGCCTGCGGAGGCTCCCGCATGCCACGACCTGTGGGTAACCTCGCAGATCGCACTCCTCGTAGCGATGCCTTTTCTCGGGGGTAACCAGCAGCTGGCAGCACTGATGGCGCTAAGGCCCTCGAATTCGGTCTTCCTCAGACTAGCTGATACATTCAAGCCGGCGGATCGCACCACCGTGGAGCAGTCGATCGAGACCGTATGCGGAATGGATGAGCCGATCAGACAGACCACTGTCCTGTTCTTCGTCCTCGCGTCAAACAGTAAGATCTCGGATCGTGCTAGGAAAGCCATTGGGACGTTGATTGAAAGCGAACACACGTTGGTCCGAGCCTGCGCGCTAGCGATCATCGCCGCAGTTGCCGACAAAGCACTGCTTCAGCGCATTGCTCGCTCAGACTGGCGAGCCGATAGACTTGACGAGAAAGGCGACCGCGTAGAGATTTGGCATGGCT
>JBATTL010000361.1:0-17151 GCA_049670525.1 Thiohalocapsa sp.
TCCCTGATGCGCGTGATCGCCTTGGAGCAGCGGGTGTCGCCGCCCGTTCTGCTCCAAGTCGGCGACTTGGAGCCCAGTGGTGAACTCGGGGACTGGGACGGTCAGCTCCTGCCGTTCTCGTCTCGGCAGCTGGTGCTGACGCCGGGCGTATTGCTGGAAGGCTCCGGCGATGAGTTGGCGCAGGTGATTCACGCCCATTACCGAGACACCAGCGCCGCACAGGGCCGCAATCCGGATGCGGAGCCCTCGTCACGTCTCTGGGAGGCGTTGCCGGACTCCTACCGACACGCCAATCGTCATCAGGCGGATCATCTCTGGGCCAAACTCGCCGTGACCGACTGCCGTGCGGTCCCGGAGGACCTGGTGGAATCCTTCGCTTTCGCGCCGACTGAAGTGGAGCGGCTTGCGGTCATCGAGCATGCGCGCTGGGCCGCGGATCGATATCTGGATGGCTGGATTTACGCGCCCATCCGCAACAATACACAGAAGCACCACCCGCAGCTCATCCCCTACGCGGACCTGTCACGCCCGATGAAGGATCTTGACCGGTTCGCCGTCCGGCTGGTGCCGGCGCTCCTGGCCCGGTCGGGGCTGGGTTTGGTTCGGATGCTGATCGTCGGTGTTCCCGAGATTCGATCAGCCGCCGGCACCGGCACCGGCATCAGCACTTTGCAGCACGGCGTCGACCAGTTGGTCCAACGTCTAATCGCGCGCTATCCCGATCGTGGACTCATCATCGCGGCCACGTTGACCGATCCGGCTTCACGGCTGCTCGCCCGCCGAGCATTGCAACTGGCGGATGCCGGATTGTTCCTGCTCTGCCCAGTTCCGATCGCAGAGATGCTGGCCGCACAACCCGACGCGAACAGTCGGCGCGAGCTGCTCGCGCTGACCGTGCGCGCCGAAAGGCGAATCGCATTGCCTGTTGAAGGCGCGTTGGAGCGATGGCTTGAAACGCGCGCCGAGATTTTGGTCCAGTTCGCGGAGCGGGCGGTGACGCCGACAAGCGTGGCCGCGTCTGATGCATCCGGAGGTAAGCGTGTACGCGTCGGTCTGGACGGGGGTCTGCACTGGAACTTTGAATACTGAAGGGAATACTGCGGTCGTCGCGGGCCGCGGCCGCGACCCATGCCGCCCAGCAACCAAGTGCTAAGGGTCTTTTGGCTCGATTCGGTGCAGTAAACGCACCGAATCGGACCGCTTGCGTATCGGCTTGCGGGGCGTTCCGGGCCCGTCTTGACTTCCGGTCCGGGCGGCTTACCATGCGCTCTCGTTCACGATGATCGCAACCGGCCTGATTCAATGACGTCGGGGTCGGCCAGTCTTTATCGACCGAGGGAACAGCCGTTGAGCAATATCCACTTTATCGGGGGCGAGAAGGGCGGCATCGGCAAGTCTGTGCTGGCGCGCCTGCTTGCTCAATACCACATTGACCGCGGGTTGCCCTTCTGCGCGTTCGATTCCGATCGGTCTCACGGCGCGATGCTTCGTTTCTACGGGGACTATTCGAGGCCGGTCGTCCTGGATGTCTTCGATAGCGCCGACCTGATCATGGAAACGGCCCTGGAGCAGCCACGGGACGTTATAGTCGATCTCGCCGCGCAGACCGCGTTACCTCTGTTCAAATGGATTGACGACAATGACCTCGTAGCTCTGGCGGCAGAGGAGGGAGTCGGCGTCGTGTTCTGGCATCTAATGGACGACGGGGCCGACAGCATCACATTGTTGCGTGGGTTGCTGGGGCGCCGCGACGGTGGCGAAGAACTGGTCGCGGTGCGCAACCATGGCCGCGGCAGCAACTTTGAGCGATTCGACCGCTCTCCCGAGCATGCCGACGCGGAGCGCAAGGGCGTGCGGCTGATGGACCTACCGGCCCTGCACGAGGCGACCATGCGCAAAGTGGACCACCAGGCGGCCAGTTTCTGGGCTGCGGCCAACAACAGCGATGACATGAGGCTGATGGATCGCCGGCGCGTCAAGGTTTGGCTTCGCAAGGCCTACGCACCGCTGGATGAGATGGCGGCCGCGCTTTTTGTCGCGCGGGCCGACGCCAACGCGGTATTACCGATTGATGCAGGTTCGTTTTCGACTGCGCACTGATAGGCGCCCATGTCACGCGTTCAGCGCGTGTTGGGCGTGGAAAACGCGGGCCGCGACCGGACACCTCATGCCCAGAGTTGACACTGACAGCTTTTATCGCAACGCCCTGGCGCGCCACGGACATAATGCCGAGGGCGTGCACTGGACCTCTAAGCGCACGCAACAGGTTCGGTTCGAAGTGCTGCGACGTTTCCTGCCGCCGGATCTCTCGGCTGCGACGCTTGTGGACGTGGGCTGTGGGCTTGGCGACTTGTTCCGCTATCTCGTCGACCAGGGCGATCGACCGAGCTCCTATGTCGGCATCGACCTGGTCGCACCGATGGTTGAGGTCGCCGCCGAACGCACCGGATGCCGAATTCTGCAACTTGACGTGCTGCACGATGAGCTGCCGGGTGCGCATTTCTATGTGTGCAGCGGAGCGATGAACACCTTGACACGCGAAGAAAGCGAGCAATTCATCCGCCGCTGTTTCAATGCGGCAACGCGCGGCTTCGTCTTCAACCTCCTAGAAGGTCGTCAACGCGATGGCGTCTTCAATCATTTCATGCCGGACGATCTGCGGCCCCTCGCCGCAGAACTTGGTGTCGAACCGCGCTTCGTCGACGGCTATCTTGCCGGTGATTTCTCCGCCGCACTGATGCGCGGTGAATCGCGCTGAGACCCTCGGTGACAAGGTGCTGGAAAGCCCGCATGTCGACGGTGGGAAACTGCCATCGGTAGACCTATCTGTTAGACTGCCGACCACTTTTGTTTGCCGACTATTAGGAAGTAGCTCATGGCTGTTATCGAGCTGACCAACGAGAACTTTGAATCGACGATCAAAGAGAATCCTTTCGTCCTGGTGGATTTCTGGGCGCCCTGGTGCGGACCTTGCCGGAGTTTTGCGCCGGTGTACGAAAAGGTTTCGGAGAGCCATGACGACATTCTCTTCGCAAAGGTCAACACCGAAGACGAGCAACAAATTGCAACGCATTTCCAGATCCGGTCGATCCCCACGTTAATGATCTTCCGGGAGCAGGTGATCGTCTTTTCACAGCCTGGCTCCCTGCCCGAGGGTTCATTGCGCGAGTTGCTAGCCAAGGCCGGCGAGTTGGACATGGACAAGGTGCGCGCGGATATCATGCAGCAGCAGGACAGCCAGAGCGCCTGACCGCGCTCGGTGGTCCAACGCGGGAGGTGGTGGCTTGGCCGGCATCGCGACAGGCTGATCGCACGTCGCCGGGCCCTTCCTGTCCAACGAACCAAACTTCAACCCCGAATCTAAGGGCTGCCCCATGCAGGTGCCGACGCCGCTCCAACTGCGCTGCGAGCTGACCGGTGACAGTCCCACCGTCGGCAATCTGATGAATCTGTGCGAGGAGAATTACGGCGTGCTGAAGCGTCTGGCGCCGAAACTCCAATCGCTACGCGGTCCTTTCGTTTCCTACGATGAGGCGGGTTCAAACCTTCTCCTTGAGGTGCGGGAACAGGCTCCCTTCACGACCTTATTCAGACTGACGCATCTCTTCGCCGGTCCCGAGGATGTCGGTTGCTGGCGACCCGAGCCCGATGTAATGCTAAGGGCATACCACGATGCCGGTCAGGTCGAGGTGCTAGACCTGCGGCAAACCGCGCTGCCGGTCTTCAACCATTACCGCTCGCCCGCATTGAACGCAAAATGGAAGGCCAATCTCTTCCTCGCCAAATGGCTCAGTTACTGCGTTGCCAGGGGCCATTGCTTCCCACCCGTGACGAGCCGGCTGCCGTTGAACAGCCGGCGTGAACTAACGCCAGCGCCTTAGGGATACGCTGGTATTCTGGCCATCCGGGCCAAAGAAGCAGATCGCAGACGCAATCAATCAGTGGGTCCTCACGGGTTTCTGTCACATACCGTTGGCTACTTTGTCTCGGTCGCTGCCTGCCTAGAGGGTCGGCGGTCAAGGCGCTCAGACAGAGTTCTGCCGAATTCTGATTCCGTGTCGCCGGGTTCGATGTCTTTCGGCCATCACATCAGCATCCAGTGGCGCCCGGGCGGCCTGGATGCGTTGCGCGCCCGCTATCGGCGGGCGCGAAGACGCGAGCGCGGGAACCTTGTCGCGGTGGCGCTGCCCTAAAGGGCCGTAATCCGTCCGTTGCGAATGACACTCCCTCAACCTTATCCGCTCCCAGCCCCGGAAAAATTGTTGACGATTTTTCTTGACTATCGCTAATCTAAAACCAAGTTGGGAACTGGGTTTAGGCCGAGATAACGAAGGCGTACCAATATGAGACTTTCTACCAAAGGCAGATACGCAGTAACGGCGATGTTGGATCTCGCCCTCCACTCGGGCAAAGGCCCGGTCACACTAGCCGACATATCGGTTAATCAGGGCATCTCGTTGTCGTACCTCGAACAATTGTTCGCGGCGTTGCGAAACAAGCAGCTCGTTCGCGGCATCCGCGGTCCCGGCGGCGGCTACTATCTCGGAAAAGGCGCCGATGACATCTCGATCGCGGATATCATCTGTGCTGTTGACGAATGGGTCGAGTTCACGCGTTGCGGCGGCCGAGAGAATTGCCGCGACGGGCAGCGGTGTCTGACGCATTCGCTCTGGGATCAACTCAGCGACGAGATCTTCACCTTCCTGAGCGAGATCTCGCTATCGGATCTGGTCGAGCGTGGGCAACAGCAACCACTACCGATAGAATCGAAGCAGCTGCAGGGGCGCAAGCAGCGCGCTGCATAACCGGTCTCTCGGAGCTCGGTCATTATTCCTTCGGCTAGGGCGTCAGCTTGTCTGCTGCTTTAACTCGGCGTTGGTCCGGCTGATGTTCCGGATACTGCGCCCAACCCCAAGTCGGATTGGTTTGGGAATGGATCTTTGTGCGGCTGTGAGTGCGTTTTCCCTTCCCCACCTGTCTCGTTGGCGCACGAGGCATCGTCACCAGGGTCGCGCAACGGCAGCGTTACAAGCGCGCTGGTTCCGTCCGCTTGTGTTGAGCGCAATTCGACTTCGCCGCCGAGCAGGTTGACCAGCCTCTGAACGATGGCGAGACCAAGCCCAGTCCCGCCTTGTTTTGCACTGACGAAGGGCTGAAAGACACGTGCAAGGACGGATGGGGGTATTGCTGCGCCGCCATTTTTGATCTCGATCTCAGCACTGCTCTGATCAGCTCTTTGCACGGCGATCGAAACGGCCGCGCCGTCTGGTGATGCTTCGCAGGCGTTCCTCAGCAGATTCACCAGGATTTGCAGCAGGCGGTCGTGGTCGGCGAAGACTCGGAGATCTGTTGCCGATGGGCTTTGCATCACGACTTCCCTGCCTTCACAACAGGGTTGAGCGCGAGTCATCCGCACGGACTCGGCCGCCACGCTGCCCAGCTCCAGTGACTTGAGTTCCAAATTCAACGGCTTGGCGTACAGCAGCATGTCATCGATCAGGCGCCCCATGCGTTTCGTCTCGGTCTCGGCAAGTTCAAGTCGTTTCCGAGCGTTCGGCGGTTGCTCTAGGCGTGCGAAATACTCGATTGCCAAGGTAACGGTCGCGAGCGGCGTTCGTAGTTCGTGCGCGATCCCGGATGCAAACTCACCGATCGACGCCAACCGGCCGCGCTCGGCGAGCCGGAACGTCCGGCCAAAGCTCTCGGTGATCAATTGCGCGCAGTTGTTCAGGAAACGCATATGCGCTTGGTCGTACTGACTAGCAGCTCGGGTCGCGAAGACGACCACCGCCGGCGATGGGGTATGGGACGCGACGGGCAAGAAGACAGCATCGTGGAGGTCACGCCGGATCAGGTCTCGCAGGAACTCAAAGCGCGGGTTGGCGGCGGCGGTGGCGGTCATCTCGGCCACATGAACCGGCTGCCCACCCGCGAGCGCCTGTTCGAGCAGCGTGTCGTTGAGCCGGAAAAGCTGCGTCTGCCCTGTCTCGAGTGCTCCGTCCAACGCACTGGCCTCGATCCGGACTGTCGCCTGATCCGGATTGACCACGACGACGCCAATCCAATCGAACCGCAGCAGCTCCCGCAGTTCGCGTCCCAGGAAGCCGACCACCTCGTCTAGATTGCTGCCGCGCTGTAACCGGTCGATGAGCAGAAACAGGAGATGAACGCGACCCGTCATGGCGTTGAAGCCGACAGTGAGTTCCTGTATCTCGGCGGCGCCCTCCACAGGAATCACGTGGCCGAAATCGCCGTCGATGACGCGCTGAAATCCTGCGATGGTTCGCTGCAACGGTTTCAGGGCACGATAGTGCAGCGTTGCCATGATCACCAAAGCCGTTATCAGCGTGCCCCCGATCAAGGTCAGTGCGACGATTCCTATCCGGCGATGCTCGTTATTGGCTGATTGGTTCAGTGCTTCTGTCAGCGCGCTGCTCGCGTTTTCGAGTGGAGCATGTTCGGCCACGATGTGCTCTGCTGCCCACTCCAGCCTGGGTTCTTCGTCGTCACCGATCGCCTCGATCAACCCCCGGCGATAGGTAGCCCAGGTTTGCTCCAGTCGCTTGATCGCCCGGCGAGGCGCGTCGTCCGTTCCGGGACGCAACCAGGGCGCGGTGCGCGGCATTGGCATGGGCATGCCAGAGGTCTGTTCTGTTCTTGTCTCCGGCGCCTTTCCGGCGTTACTGGGCCAAGCCTCACCGCTCAGATCGCCAGACATGAAACCGTCCACGACACGGTCGAACAGCGCAATCTGAGCCATCAGATCCTGATAATAGAGCTTCAGATCGCGGTAATAGGTCGCATAGTCCCGCGGCGCGTTTCGCTTGTAATTCATCGCCTGGAGGTGCATCTGCTGGGCGGTCAGTTCCAGGCGGGCGCCGATAGTGACAACGGTGTCGTAGTCGATCTGCCGCTGGAACGCATTCAGCGCGGAGAGACTGGCGATCCCAAAAACGGCCAACAGGGCCAGAAAGGCAAGCCCGACTTGGAAGCGCAGACTGGTCAGCAGGGGTTTGAGCATGACTGAGGTCAAGGATTGGGCCGGCTTCTGAAGCGGAAAGGGCAATAATGCTATTCTTCGGTGCCCGCTGTCGCAAAAAGCGAACACAGGCCGGGGCTTTTAGGCGATTGCCGGAGATTTCCTACCAGATTGCGCCCAATCTTCGTTCGACTACAAGGAGTTCCAACAGGCCCATAGCCGCGCTATGCAACTGTTGGCCCGGCGGCGAAGTTGGGCGAAAAGGCAAGCAAGTTGGGACGAAAGTTGACAGAAATCGCCTAAGCCCTGCTGCAGCGGCCACCGGAACCGCGGATGATGGCAGCCCAAACTGATTCATTGTTGACCATACAGGACCTTGTCCGTTGGAGCGCCTGCCGCTTCAACGAGGCGCACCTGTGCTTTGGCCATGGTACCGATAACGCCTTCGATGAGGCCGTTTGGCTGGTTGCGAGCGCTTTGCATATGCCGATCGCGCGCGTTGATGGCTATCGTGCTTGCCGCGTGACCGCCGAGGAGCGCGCGAATGTACTGGGATTGCTGGATCGACGTATCACGGAGCGCAGGCCCGCCGCCTACCTCACCGGGCAGACCTGGTTCGCCGGGTTGGAATTCTTCGTCGACGACACCGTCTTGATCCCTCGCTCGCCTCTCGGTGAATTGTTCTCCAACGGTTTAGCGCCCTGGATGGACCCGGCTCGGATGGGGCGTGCGCTGGACCTCTGCACCGGCAGCGGCTGCCTCGGCATTGCCATGGCGGCACATCTCCCGGATATTCAGGTGGACTTGACCGATATCTCGCCAGCAGCGTTGCGTGTCGCCTCCCGCAACCTCTCTCTGCACGGTCTCGACGACAGGGTGCGCATCATCGAATCCGATCTCTTCGCCGGCATTGGTCCGCCCAGCCCCAACGACAGTGCGATCGCCGCATCGGCTGGAGACCAGGGCTACGACATCATCGTCTCGAATCCCCCCTATGTCGGCACGGAGGAGATGGAGGCGTTGCCGGCGGAGTACCGCCACGAGCCGCGGCTCGCGCTCGCCGCCGGCGAGACAGGGCTCGATCTGGTACTGCGTATTCTTCGCGACGCACCCGATTATCTTGAGGACGAAGGCATGCTCGTGGTCGAGGTCGGTAACACGGCGGCCTTGCTGCAGCGACGCTTTGCCGATGTGCCCTTCACCTGGTTGGAATTCGACCAGGGCGGCGACGGCGTGTTCCTGCTCAGTCGCGAGCAGCTCGTCCAATATCACCCGAATTTTTCCGAGGCAGTGGCGGATTTATGAGTCTGAGACGGGCGAAGGCTGCCGACGAGTATGTAGACTGGGTGCGGCAGGCCGTCTTCGAAGTCACCGATTTCCGCGAGTGCCTCAAGTTCGAGTGGGAGGACCCCTCCAGATTTCCCGCTTTCCTGGACCCGCTCCAGGACGGCATCAACGACCCGCACCGGTCAGTGCAGATCGGCCGCGACAGTTTCGTTTCGGACGCGAGGATCTTCCGTACATGGATCTGGTGACGCGCTTCGCCGACGAGATTCCGTTCCAGACTCTATTGAAACCAATCAATGAGACCCACCGCCCAGGGCTTGAGGTAGATGACGACCATGCTTGATACCACCGCAACCACCGATTCCAAAGCCTCGGCGAAAGGCGCGGATGTGCGCCCGACGCCGGAACTGAAGTCGAATCTGGTCGCCGACCAGCGGACCGTCTTCGATCTCGACTTGATCAAGCGTTACGATCAGAGCGGACCACGCTATACGTCTTACCCGACGGCAGTGGAGTTCGACCCGGCCTTCGATGCGGGACGCTACGCCGAGGTCTGTCGTGACAGCAACGCCAGCGGCCACCCGTTGTCGTTGTACTTCCATATTCCGTTTTGCGACACCGTTTGCTTTTATTGCGCCTGCAATAAGATCGCAACCAAGGATCGCAGCATGGCGCAACCTTATCTGGATCGCGTTTATAAGGAATTGGCGATGCAATCGGCGCTGTTCGACGACGATCGCGTGGTCGAGCAACTGCACTGGGGTGGCGGTACGCCCACCTTCATCAGCCAGGCGCAGATGCGCGAGCTGATGGACCAGACACGCAAGCACTTCAAGCTTGCCGATGACGAAAATGGTGAATTCTCCATCGAGATCGATCCGCGTGAGGCCCGCGGCGATACCGTCAAGCTGCTCCGGGAGATCGGGTTCAACCGAATGAGCCTGGGCGTGCAGGATTTTGACCAGCAGGTGCAAAAGGCGGTCAACCGCATTCAGACCGAGGCGGAGACCATGGAGGTGCTCCAGGCCGCCCGTGACCAGGGATTTCGCTCCATCAGCATCGATCTGATTTACGGCCTGCCCTACCAGACCGTTGAAGGGTTCATGGCAACCCTAGAGCGCATCATCGAGGTGGGTCCGGACCGGCTTTCGGTGTTCAACTACGCGCACCTGCCGACGCGCTTCAAACCACAGCGGCGTATCGCCGACGAGGACCTGCCGCCGCCGGAGGTCAAGCTCGACATCCTACAGGCTACTACCGAGCGTCTGACCAATGCCGGCTGGCTCTATATCGGCATGGACCACTTCGCGCGTCCCGATGACGAACTGGCACTGGCCCAGCGCGACGGTACCCTGTACCGAAACTTCCAGGGTTATTCCACCCATGCGGATTGCGATCTGATCGGCATCGGTGTGACGTCCATCGGCAAGGTCGCGAACACCTACGGGCAGAATCGCCGCGAGCTCGAAAGCTACTACGAGGATATCGACAATGGACGGCTGCCGGTCTTCCGCGGTATCGAGCTGAACCGGGACGATGAACTCAGACGCGACGTCATTACGCGGCTGATTTGCAATTTTCGGCTGGATTATGCAGACGTCGAGCGGCGCTGGGACATCAATTTCAGCGACTACTTCGCCACCAGCCTGCCTAAGCTCGACGACATGGTCCAGGACAGCCTGCTGGAGGTGGACACCGCCGGTATCCGCGTGCTACCAAAGGGACGATTGCTGATCCGCAACATTTGCATGGCGTTCGACGCCTATTTGGAGGCAAAACAAGGGCCGATCGGCTTTTCCAAGGTCATCTGAGTCAAGGGTAGATGGAATCGCCTGCAAGCTCCGGGAGGTCTGACCCAGCGAAAGGGACGGGGGATCTGGATGCCGACGGCAGAATGGATTTGCCGTCTCTTTTTAGGCGTATAGCGGTGAATCACCGCGATACGCCGGCGATCTTTAGCGATTCGCTCATCTGGACCTACTCGGCGCTGAACATCGCCACCGACGGTCTGGCAGCGTCACTCGCCGTCAGGGGCGTTGCACCGGGTGACCGTGTCGCGCTGTACTGTCCGAACTGTGCAGAGTTCGTCGTCGCATATCTTGGCATCCTCAAGGCCGGGGCGGTCGTCGTCCCGATGAACCTGCTGCTGAACCCGCGCGAAGTCGCCTTTATGCTGCGCGATGCCGGCGTCAGGGCGCTGTTATTTCACGCGAGCTTGATCGACAACACGGCCGCTGCAATCGCCGATGCTCCCGACCTGAAGCTTCGCATCGGCATTGGTTTCGAACAGGACGAAGCGCTTGCGGATTGCCACCTTCATGAGTTGGTGCAGCCCGAGCAGGCACCGAGTCTGCAGATCGATCCCGCTAAGGACGCCGCCGTGATTCTATATACGTCCGGAACCACCGGGCGCTCGAAGGGCGCCGTATTGACGCATACCAATCTCGCCAGCAACGCCCTTGCCGTGACCGAGGCCCTCGCCCTCAATCCGGCCACGGATCGGATCCTGGTCGTACTGCCGATGTTCCATGCCTTCGCAGGTACCGTCGGCATCCTGACCCCGCTGCTCTGCGGCGCCGCTTTGGTGCCTGTACCGCGCTTCGATCCCCAGGCCATCACTCGGGCGGTTGCGCAGCATCATGCGACGGTGTTTCTCGGCGTGCCGAGTCTCTACGCCGTGTTGATGCGCCTCAGCGACGAGCAGATCGCGGAATGGCAAAGTGTCCGGCTTTGTATCTCCGGGGGGGCAGCCTTGCCCCAAGCGCTCATGCAGGCGTTCGAGCAACGTTTCGCAACCCCGATGCTCGAGGGCGACGGACCGACTGAATGCGGCCCCGTCACCGCCGTCAATCGCCCGAATGCGCAACGCAAGCCGGGTTCCATCGGTCCGCCCATTCCCGGCGTCGAAATGCGCATCGCCAATGCGAAAGGCGAATGGCTACCCGATGGTGAACACGGGGAGGTCTGCGTACGCGGCGCGAGTGTCATGCGCGGTTACTGGAATCTGCCCGAAGACACGGCGGAGAGCTTCTTTGGCGACTGGTTTCGCACTGGCGATCTCGGGTGGCGCGACAGCGAAGGATATTTCTATCTGGTAGACCGCATCAAAGACCTCATCATCAGCAACGGCATCAACGTCTATCCCCGCATCATCGAAGAGGTCTTGGCGCGGCACCCGACTGTTGCCGAGATGGCCGTCGTCGGAGAACCGCACCGCGTGCATGGCGAGATCGCCGTCGCCTATGTGACTTCCGCCCCCGATCAGCAGGCCGACGGCGCCGCGCTCAAGGCTTGGTGTCGCGAGCACCTTGGCAGCCACGAGATCCCGCGCCGCATCGAGGTCGTCGACGCCTTGCCGAAAAACGCCGCGGGCAAGATCCTAAAGCGCGAACTTCGTCGCGCGGGCGAAGTCGAGCGCGGTGTCGCGCCAGGGTATCCAGTCAACGGCGGTGGCACATGAGGATCGCGTATCGGCGCCGATCCCCGAGCAGCGTGCGGGTCGGACTAGCGCGGCTGCGTCCGCCGTGGGAGCGGGCGTAGGAGCGGGTTCTCGAGGCTCTGATAGAATTCCGCGATACCGCCCGCCGCCTTACGCGCGGTCTCTTTTCGAGGAGCCTCGGCATGGAAATTGGCGTCATCGGCTACATCGGCTCGGTGATGCCCACATTTGGGCGTGTGCCGGTGCCGGCACGCGGATGATGGTGCTTTAAAGATGAATGAACCCTTGCTGACATTCGGGTGGCGGGAATGGGTTGACCTGCCCAGCCTCGGTCTGTCGGTGATCAAGTGCAAGGTCGACACCGGTGCCCGCACGTCGGCGCTGCACGCGTTCGAGGTCGAGACCGAGCGTCGTGATGATATCGAGATCGTGCGATTCGCCGTGCATCCCGTGCAGAACCGCGACGACATCGTCGTCCGCTGCGAAGCGCCATTGCTGGAGCGGCGCACCGTCACCGACTCCGGTGGCCACCGCGAGCAGCGCTGTGTCATCGTCACCGATCTGGTTGCGGCGGGGCAGCGATGGCCGGTGGAACTGACCCTCACCGATCGGGACAGCATGCGTTTCCGTATGCTGCTGGGCCGCACCGCTCTAGCGGGTCGTGCCGTTGTCGATCCTCAGCGTTCGTTTCGGACTGGCCGCCGGACACCAACCTATCCATCCGTCGACGGCGTCTGAGCGGCCTGCGAAATGACCAAAGAAGAACGAGAGCGACCGGGGCGGAGTAATCAGGTCGATCTGGTCGAGTCATACCTGGACGCACTGGTCAGTCATGGCCATGATCGCGTTCGCAATATGCTCGTTACCGATGGGTTTCGCTTCGAGAGTCCGATCGCGAATTTCAATCAGGTCGAAGACTATCTGGAGTATCTTGCCGTCAGTGGCGGAATCCTGCGCAGTATCGAACGCAGGCGCGTGTTCGCCGATGGCGACGATGTCTGCCATTGGCTGACCGTCGAGACGCAGCTCTCGGAGCATGTCTTTACGCGCGCAGTCCAGTGGACCCGTTGTCGCGATGGACTGATTTGCTCGATCGAAATGCTCTACGATCCGTTCCGCTATCGGATGCTCTTCGACCTGACGGGATGAAAGCGTTGCCTCGGTGGCGGTGCCGACAAACGACTCCGACATGGGAGTATGGGGCTTCAGCCTCGTCACCCGCAGCGCTTTCGCCGCAAACCTGGTGCATTTTTCCGCGGCTAAAGCAACGGACACTCCCGGCACTGGGCTGCAAGGCTTCAGCCTCGGAGTGTCCACCCCGACTGTGCCGGTCCCATCCCCGCTGACAACAGGCCTGTTTTTGGAGCGCTCTCAGCGGCATTGGCCAATCAGAGCCCGGCTTCGGCGCGCAGCGCGTCGGCCTTGTCGGTGCGCTCCCAGGTGAACTCGGGCTCGCTGCGGCCGAAGTGGCCATTGGCCGCCGTGGCGCGGTAGATCGGGCGCAGCAGGTCGAGCATCTGGATGATGCCTTTGGGCCGCAGGTCGAAGTGGGCGCGGATCAGATCCTCAATGCGGGATTCATCGATCTTTGCGGTGCCGAAGGCGTCGACATGGATCGACACCGGCTGTGCGATGCCAATGGCGTATGCCAGCTGCACCTCGCACCGGTCCGCCAGTCCGGCGGCGACAATGTTTTTTGCGACATAGCGTGCGGCGTAAGCGGCGGACCGGTCGACCTTGCTGGGGTCCTTGCCCGAGAAGGCGCCGCCACCGTGACGACCGACGCCACCGTAGGTGTCGACGATGATCTTTCGTCCGGTGAGACCGCAATCTCCCACTGGCCCGCCGATGACGAATCGCCCGGTGGGATTGATGAAGAATTTCACATCCTCCGCCAGCATCTCGGTCGGGATGACGGGTCGGATAATGGTGTCCATCACCGCTTGCTTGAGGGTGTCGTAGTTGACTTCTTCCGAATGCTGCGTGGACAGCACGACTGCCTCGATGGCCTTGGGTTTGTTGTCCTCGTAGCGCACCGAGACCTGCGATTTGATGTCGGGACGCAGCCAGTCGAGTTCCCCGGATTTGCGGACCGTAGCCTGGCGCTTGGTGAGCTGGTGCGCGAGTTGAATCGGCATCGGCATCAGCGCATCGGTCTCGTTGGTGGCGTATCCGTACATCAGCCCCTGATCCCCGGCGCCCTGATCCAAGTCGATGCCGGTACCCTCATTGACGCCCTGGGCGATGTCCGGCGACTGTTTATCGAGTGCGATTAGCACTGCACAAGAGTTACCGTCAAAGCCGATCTTGCCTTCGTTGTAGCCGATGTCGCAGATCGTGTCGCGGACCACCTGGGTGTAATCGACGATGGCCTGGGACGTAATCTCACCGGAGACAACCGCCATACCGGTATTCAGCATGGTCTCGCAGGCGACGCGGGAGGTCGGGTCCTGGGCGAGGAGGGCGTCGAGAATGGCGTCGGAGATATTGTCGGCCACCTTATCCGGATGACCCTCGCCCACGGATTCGGACGAGATAAGGTAACTGCGTGCCATAGGTAATTCCTTAGCAAATTCAGATTGAGCGCGGCTGATTGCCGCACCGCTGGGGTAGTCAATGCATCAGTATCGGCATCTCCTGGGAGTCTGCCGATCTGTTGGATCGAAGCACGGCCTATCGTGCCAGCCTGTCGTGCTAGCCAGGTGCTCCGGACGGATCAAGCTCCAGCGTGGAATCCCTCTGTCCCGAACGCCGAGGCTGCGTTGGCGGCTTTTTCGGGGACGCATGATACCTCAGCAAGGCAGCTCAATGCGCCCAGCGGCAACTCAAGCGTCCATCATTGGGGTGACCTACCTTGATCATTCGGCTTCGCACCCGATCGATCCGTTGATCTCTGCGGTGCTGGCTGCAATGTTTGATCGCCTCGCTCCGGCCCTTCCCTGGCGCCAACGTTTGCCTCGTCCGGTGTCTTGGGACCAGATGGACAGAAGGCCCGAGCATGCGTCGATGCAGTCAAACAAAAGACAACACAATCGCAATGGTCAATAGGATCAACAAAAGGGCGTGCAAGCGATAGTCGCGCCACATCCGGACGACGGTCTCAGGGCGCGTCATGGACCAACGCCACAGACTCTCGGTTGACGGTGGATCCGTCGCCGGGTGTAGCCAGGCGGACAGCATGAAGATCAGGACGCTGACCGCGAACAGCAGTCCGGCCACCAGTGTGAAGTGCAGCGTCAGAATCCCGCCCAACCAGAGGCCAAAAAGCAGTGCGGATAGGGCATGACCACCGACAAGCGTCGCCAGCGCGCTGAATGGTCCCGCCCGCCGGGAAAAGGCCCCGAGCAGGAAGACGGCCGCCACCGGCGGCACCAGATACGACAGCGCGGTCTGCAGGTAGTGGAACAGCCCCTCGAAGTTGCCGATCAGCGGTGCAATCGCGGCCGCCAGCAGCATGAACAACCCAATAGCCGCACGGCCGATCCAGGCGATGGCGCGCGGACTCAGGCCAGGGCGCACCGGCTTGATGAAATCCAGGGTCAGGAGGGCGGCGGCGGAATTCAGCGTCGAGTCGATGCTCGACATCAACGCGGCGCCCAGCGCGGCCAGGATCAACCCCGAGAGCCCCGCCGGCAGTACCTCGGCGATCAGGGCCGGAAAGACCTGATCGCCGCTCTCGAGCGGCGGCAGAATCAATGCGGCAATCACACCCGGCAGCACCATGATGTAGAGCACTGGCAGCTTGAGCAGTCCCGCGAGCAACACGCCGAAGCGTGCATCGGCGATGCTGCGGGCGCCCAGGACCCGCTGCACGATGAACTGATTGGTGCACCAGAAATAGAAGCCGAGCACCGGGACGCCCACCAGGGTGCCGAGCCAGGGCAGATTCGGGTCGTCCAGCGGCAGGAAGAGCGACAATTGCTCTGGAGGCATCGCGGTCGTGACGGCGGACCAGTCGAAATCGATGCGTTCGAAGCTGAACCAGGTCACCAGCATGGCCCCGATCAGCAGGATGATGCCCTGCAGCACATCGGTATAGACTACCGCGGCGAGCCCGCCCGCCGCGGTGTAGGCGGCCGCGAGCCCAGCCAGGATCAATGCCGCGCCGAACATGTCCAGCCCCGGCACAAAGGTTGTTAGCACCAGGGCGCCGGCGAACAGGGTTCCCGCGGTGTCGACGACGATATTCGCGAACAAGGTCAATGCGGAGACGTAGCGTCTCGCGCGGCGGTCGAAGCGACGCTCCAGATACTCGGGCACCGTGCCGATGCGGGCACGCAAATAGAGCGGCACGAATACAAGCGCCATCAGCACAAGGATCGGCGCCGCCATCCATTCATAGTTTGAGACAGCCAGGCCCCAGCTGTACGCGGCGCCGGCGAGTCCGATCAGGGTCGTCGACGAGATATTGGAGGCGAACAGCGACAGCCCGATTGGGAACCAGGTCAGCCGGCGCCCGGCCAGAAACAGATCGTCACCACTGTGGGTGCGGCGTGCCGTGTAAACGGCGATGGCGATGACCAGCAGGCCATAGGCCCCGATCACCGTCAGGTCCAGCGTCGTTAGTTGGCTTGTGTCCATGGGTTCACACGGCAGTAGGCGCGTTGGGCGTCGGGCCTCGTTTTATCGGCGTACATGCGTGGCAGGGTCCCGTGGCAGGGCCCAGAAACAATGGCAATCAATGACGCGCTGCTCGACCGGGACGCCCAAACCCTGCACCGGGTCGGGGAGCGCCCGGCGCGGCGCACGGGGTCAGCCACTGGGGGACGATGCGCATCTGTGGTTGCCTGGGTCGCCAACCCGCGATCAGGTGTGGGCGCCATTAGTCCCATTGCGCGGGACTCACTGCCCTTCCATGGTCGCCAGATGCCCGCGCATCTGTTCCAGGCGCTGCTCTTCAACCGCGATGTCCTGCGCATAGCGGGTATTCACGACCCGCATCTCCTCCACCAGGTTCTTGTCTGCCATCTGAGCGGCCATGAGGCGCTGCGCATCGGGCCGCGTTTCCCCCGGCTGCCCTTGGGTGAGCATGGCATCGCCACCCATCCGGCTGCGTAGCTGGTCGAGTTCGGCATCGCGTTCCTTTTGCAGGTCGCTGATGCGCCCCTCTGTCCGTGCGATTGTACGCTTGAGCTGCAGGCGTTCGACAAACGCATTGGTCTCGGCGTTTTCTGCGGCCACTTGCCGATCGTTGGTGTCTGCATCGTTGGTGGCGCTCGGGGTCTGCGGCGAGCTGTATCCCAGAAAGACGCGTCGCTCACCTCGCCCACAGGGTTGGTCGGAGAAGCTCTTCACGCCATTCTCGGTGCATTGGTAGGCCCGCAGTGCAGCCTGGTCTGCTTGCACCAAGGGCAAGCCCACTAGCCCGAGACAGGCCAAGCCAAGCAGCCGATAGCTGCGGTGACGACTGAGTGCGACAAGCCTTGTCGCATAGTCGTAAGCCTTG
>JBATTL010000362.1:0-10224 GCA_049670525.1 Thiohalocapsa sp.
ACCTTGACGAGCGGGGGACTCAGGAAAACAGAAAACAACTCCATGAAGTTCTTCTTGCCGAACTGACGCTCGCCAGATTGACCGATGCTGAGCAGCCCCTGGTCGGAATGGAGGATCTCCGTATCGATCATGTACTGGATCAGCTGGTTACACCGCTCAGACTCAAGTCCGGATAGTCGAGGCAGTCGACCCAGCCAGGTGGTCCAGTCCGAGGCGGAAATTCCGTCTTCCTGGAGGGCGAGCCCCATGATTTGTTGGGCGAAGATATGCATCGGCAAGGGCGGTGGCTCGACCGGCTCGACGAACCCCTCCGTCCAAAGCTGCATCAGTGCAGCCGTCTGTAGAAAGGCCTCTTCCTTGGTGACCAGGAACAGACAGTTTCGGGAAGTTCCTGCACGTCGTCCCGTGCGCCCGATGCGCTGCAAAAAGGACGAAACCGTGGAAGGCGCATCGATCTGAATCACGCGATCCAGATCCCCGACGTCGATGCCGAGCTCCAGGGTACTGGTCGCGACGATGACGCAATCCTCCCCCTGACTGAATGCCTCCTCAGCGGCGTGACGCGCTTCCAGGCTCAGGCAGCTATGCGAAACGTAGGTGCTCACACCCAAGCTCCGCAGCTCCATTGCCAGTTCCTCCACCCGCGCGCGACTGTCGCAAAAGACCAGCCGCTTCTCCCCCCGGTGAAGCCTGGAAATGACCAGCGCGGCGTTTCTCAGGTTGCCTACCCAGTCGACCTCGATCTCAGGGTCAACCCCGGATTCCGCTGGAGGGTTGATCACGGTTCGATGACTCTCACAACCTGCCGCCAGCCAATCGCACAAGGCTTCGGGGTTGCCCACGGTGGCGGACAGTCCCAACCGCTGCAACTCTCTGCCGGCAATGTGGCTGAATCGTTCGAGCAGATACATCAAGTGCCAGCCCCGGTCGTCCCCGGCAAAGGCGTGAACTTCGTCTACGATCACGCATCGCAGACCTTTGAACAGTCGCCGATGGTCTATGCGCCTTGAAACCAGCATCACCTCCAACGACTCCGGCGTTGTCAGGAGTATGTCGGGCGGGTTCGCGACGATTCTCGCCTTGCGGGACGGGCTGACGTCGCCATGCCAAAGCGCTACGCGGCGTCCAAGAAGGTTCCCATAGTGGGCTAGCCGAGGTTCGAGATTGTTCAGCAGCGCCTTGATGGGGCAGATATACAAGACACTCAGCCCCTGCCAATTCTCGCTCAACATTCTTGAGAAGACGGGAAAGGCGGCGGCCTCGGTCTTACCGCCGGCCGTCGGTGCCAGGAGAATCGCGTGCTCGCCGCGCAGAATCGGCTCGATGGTCGCTTCCTGAAGCGGACGGAGTGAAGCCCAGCCCAGGCTGTTGACGATATGGTGCTGAATCGCTGGATGGAGCCTGTCGAAGGCGGAAATCGATCCAGCTGTCACAGATCGAGCTCGATATCGTCCACGCGATCAGCCGACTTCGCTGCGCGCTCGACGGCGGTCAGCTCGTTGTCGCTGATGGTCAACCTGTAATGCCGCCTAGGATCGAAGTCTTGGAACTGGTCCACTCTGTCGAGTACTTCGCCCACCAACTTCTTCAGAAAGATCCTTGGGGCAACCCCCACCTTACCGCCCAGGTTGCCGGTCACGGCCTGCGCAAGCCGCTCGACATAAGCATCATCGACCAGCTGCGTGATACGCGCTGAGTCACGCCCCGCAACATAGAGATCCCTGACCTTGCAGCCCACCTCACACAGCGAAGCGGAGTCGAATCCCTTGAGACGGATCTGCACGGCTCTCGGGTTGTCGAAACGGGCGTCGGTTGCGAAATCTACCGCCAGCCGTTGAGCCAGCGGAGGTAATCGCTGCGCACCCATAGGCCCGTCGAAGAAGGGCGGCGTTCCGGTAATCACGACATACAGGCCAGGGAAACGCCCGCTGTCGACCTCGTCCATGATTTGACGGAGCGCATTCAGGCTCTTGTCACGAACATCCCCGCGCATCCGCTGCAGGGTCTCGACCTCGTCCAGAACCAACAGCAACCCAGGGTGGCCGGAATCCTTGAGGATGGTCAGCACGCCCTGAAGAAAACTCAAAGCGCCAAAGTGATCGATGTCCCCTTTGATTTTTGCGTAGCGCTTTACCGAGGCCGCGATATTCGGTTGCCCCGCCATCCAGGCCAGCAGTCCATCGGCGATGTCGTCCTGCTCTTCCAGCAGGGCTCGACGATAGGCGCGGAGGGTCAGGGCAAAAGCAGGGGCCGCTCGCACGACCTCGCCGAGGCGTTTCTCCATCAGTTCATCGGTGGCCTTGACCAGGGCAGGGACATCGTTGGGGTCCACCTCACCCTGAGAGATCACGTCCTCCTCTAGCGTAAAGAACCAGGCCTCTATGACGTTGCGAAAGGCGCCCGACGGCGAATCCGAGGTCGTCAGCCGCTCCATCAAACGACGGTAAACGGTCTCCAGTCGATGCAACGGCGTCTCGGTTTCGGAGATCTGCACCTCGGAACAGGCGAACCCCATTCGATGTGCGCGCTCGCGAAGCCAACGCGCGATAAAGGTCTTACCGCTGCCGTACTCGCCTCGGATGGCCTTGAACTGCCCACTGCCACGCGCGACCTTGTCCAGCTCTCCATCGAAGGCAGACTCAAACGGCGCGAGACCCACCGCAAGTGCGTCCAGCCCGTACTGCGGCACGGTACCCCGGCGCAACGCATCGATAATGTCCGTTCGTCGCTGGCTGCTGATGGTCATAATTCAAACTGCGTCTTCAGCGACTCGACGTTCAGCTTCACCGTCCTGGTGACCCGGTCAATCGAAAGCACCGGATAGCCATCCACATTCAACAGCTTCTGTACACCAGCAAGGAATCCATTCATCCGAATCGACGGAATCCCCAAAGCCTGAACCAAGGCCCCGGTCATCTGCCGACCGCCCCCGTCTTCCAGCAGCACCAAAAGACGCCGCACCTGATCCTCAGCGAGCTTCGCGCGCCCAACCCGCAGCTTCATTTGCGCGTACCGGGGAGAGGCGAAAAGAGCACTGATCCAATCCGCGCTAGCGTCCAATGGAGCGGTCGACTGCGCCGCCTCGGCAAAAAGATCCAGAGTGCGGTGATCCTGCTTCGACATTTTCCTGACCTTGACGGGCGGCTCGCGCACGTCTTCCGCTAGCGTCCCTTCAGCGGCCTCAAGACTCCACCAGGCAGGCTCCTGACGCGGCACCTCGCGCCAGCCCTCGACCGGATCTGTTTCGCCGGCACTTCGATAGACGCCAAACGGAATCACCACCTCCTGTGGCGTGCCGCCTCCGTGATAGCCCATCTTTTTCGGCGTATAGCGAATCCGCTCCGACCAAGGGAGAATGACCTTGCGGCCAGCCAGCAGCACGCGTTTTCCTTCGACCACGACCTCGCCAGACCCCGCCGTTGCGGTCGCATCTTTGAAGCGCTCGGCATCGGTGGGCGCCTTCGTGAATTGCATGTCGTGATCCAGCACATGACCGTGATCGCTGGTGAAGATCACCAGGCGACCGGAGTCCCTTGCCGCCTCCAGAATTTGTCGCAGCAGACCGATCGACTCCACGGACCAGTTGACGGACAGTTGGGCACCGCTACTCAACTGGTCATCCACTGCATTGATCACGGCCCCCACGATCCTGTGCTTGTGGTCCGCAATGACCTCTCGGACCTGATCCGCCAGGGCGCCGCTGCCAGTCTGTTGCAGGTCGGATTTATGGAACAACAGGGGTGGAAATTTCGTGGATGACAGCGTCTTCAGGGCAGGATGAGAGACGAAAGCCTTCTTCTCGTCTCCACTGGAGCCCTCACCCAACGAACCTGCCAGCAATGAATAGCGGCTGATCCGGGTAATCGTCGGCAGGGCTGCCAGCAGGCATCCAGGGCCTCTATCACCCTCTCTTTGCAACTCCACCCAGCTGTACCGCGAAAGATCATTGGTCAGCTCACGGTAAACGGCCTGGCTCATGCCATCGAGCACCAAAACCAAAACCGGTTGTTGCTTCGCCAAAGGTGCGACCAGCTCATTCAGTGCGCGCTCGACCGGTAGCGCTGTCTCCCCCAGTTCGTCTCCGCGGGCGATCGCCGGCAGATGGCGAGAGAAGCGCTGATTCAATCGTTCCCGCCGCTCCGACACCTTGTTGGTCAGCTGCTTGTAGACCCCACTGAGTGCCTCGTGCTCATCGCCTGCCCAGAGGCGACTGCGCGCCCAGTCCAGATAGCCGCCGCTGTCGACGTAGTCCCGAATCTCGGCGTTGGCGGTCGCCGGTTCAGCCTCGTCTGTTTGCAGCCACTGGCAGATCCGCATTGCCAGTTCGGCCGTTCGTAGCTGATCCTTACGCACTTTGGCCAATTCATGTCGCTTCAATGCCACCAATGCATCCAGAGAGGTATTCATCGACTTGCCGCCGATCGACCGATTCAGCGCCGTTGCGAACCGATCCAGACGCAAGCCGAAACCTCCCGGCAGCAGGTCGGACTCAACCGACAGGGGCATCAAATCGAGACTCGCGAGTAACTGCTCGGCAAAGGATAAAGCCGCATTCAGGTCGCTGCGCTGTTCACCGTACTCGCGTCGTCGCAGAGCCCGTTCGACATATGAGGCTGCCGTGATTCCGAACGCCCGCAGCGTCGAGTCCTCGATCCTATCTGCCCCGAGGAACCGCTCGGTCAAACGGCCTCTGGCCTGGAAAAGCGCTTGAGACGACTTTTGCCCGGTGCGATAGAGAAGGAAACAGACCAGACCAATGGCCAACATGTCGCCGGCATGCCCCTCCAGCCAGAGGCTCTGAACGAGGCGGGTCTGTTCTCCCAGCCGGGGTTCCAGCCAGTCGCCTAAGTGCTCCTTGACCGCATCGGGCATCGCCGCAACGGCATCCGCGGCGCCCGCGATCCGCGACCACTCCAGCAGGGCGTCAAGATCCACGGTTTCACCCGAGAAATCGAGAAGGCCCAACGCCAATGCCCGCCAAGCCTTTTCGAAATCAAGCACCTCGCCGAACTGGATCCGCGCTTTATAGCGGTCATAGGTGCTCACCAGGCACTCGGCGATCCATCGATACTCCTTGCCCGTCAGGCGCGGATCGATCTGGTGCACATGCAGCAGCTGCTCTAGCGTGCGCCATGGGCTGATACGCTTCGGCTCGTGGCCCCAGAGCCGTGCCAATACGTCCTTGGCCAGCCTTGTCTCATCGAACGGCGACAACAGGACCAGGCGTTCGCGACCCCCTTCATGTCCGATCAGGTCATGCCGGACCAGCCGCTCGCGAATCGCCAACTCCGACGGGCAGTAGACAAAGCGCAACGCGGTATCCGAGATCTGCCGCACGTATTCCGCTGGCTCAATCGGTTCGGGCCAGACAAGGGCGATCCTGTCCGCCTGCGCATCTTTGCTCAGGATCGCCTGCATCTGGGCCAACACTGGGCTGGGGATTGGGGCTTGATCCGACTGCATTTCGAGCACCAAAGTCATCGTCCACCCAGCAGGGCGATGACCTTCGCTCTCGCCTCCGCCAGCTCATCAGGCAAGACGCGCCCCTTTCTGGCGGCTCTGCGGGCCACCCAATCGAGGCTCTTGACCTGATCCGCAAGCGCCGCGCTCGGCCGATCACCGGCAATCAGCACCTCGAAGGGGTAACCCTTCATTCGCGTTGTCATCGGGCAGCAAACCATCAAGCCCGTCGTGCCGTTATAGCTTGCCGGACTCAGGACCAACGCAGGCCGATGGCCCGCTTGCTCATGACCTGCTTGCGGATCGAAGTGCAACCACACCAAATCGCCGGCATCCGGCACATCACGGCGAAACACTACAAGCTTTCCTTACCAACGGCAGGGCCAAAGCTCACCTCTACATGTAAATTTTCTGGCGTGATGTCGGCGAGCAGCTCATCAAGGTCATACTCCCGCTGGCGCACCGGCTCGATGACGATACGGCCACCCTCTTCACGTACGTCCACCGCATCATCCAAGCTCAACTTTGCTGCCTCCATGACCACGGCAGGAATTCGCACTGAGGCGCTATTGCCCCACTTCTTGATCATCGATTTCATTGCGCTTCCCTCATGTATCAACAATATTGATACATTAGCCGTGAAAGAATCTAGATGCAACAGCTAGACATAGCGGCCCAAATGTTTCACGCGAAGCCGCGAAGAACGCGAAGTGACTGATTGCTCAGATAGCAATCGAATGGCGACAATGTCTCGTCGTAAACGAAGCATCAGTTCGCAGGATGTTTCCAACATCCTGTTTTCCTTCGGGTCTTCGCGTGAGCCCTCGTTCTTGGCCATCAATCCTCGGCCTCGCCAATGATCTTGTAGTTGATATCGAGCGTCGCGCCATCGCTGAGATTCGATTGAATCTCCTCCAACAGACGTTTCGCCTCACCGGCCCTCAAACCCTTACGAGCGTCCTGCTTCAGAACCTTCTTTCCTTTGGGTGGCGGGTCAGGCGGCGGTGGCAGTGGCGGATGATCCGGAGGCGGTGGCTTGGTAATGATGGCCGTGGCATCGGCCTGCGCCTGCTTCAAGGCGGCAGCCAGGGCCGTGACCAGCTCATCGGCCGCCAACGCTTCGGCGACCGATCGTTTAATCCTCGCCCCTTCAGGATCATCGCCGCTCCACACCTTCACCAACAACGCCCAGTTGTTATCGGCAATGGCGTTGCTCACCCGGTTTGCCGAGGCGATGCTCTTGGCCAGCGCGGGCAAGCTGGTCACCGGTTCGACATCGGCCAGGGCGTCGACCAGCTCCGGCCCCTCCTTGCCCTGTAAGGTATCCAGCAACTGCACCGCGAGCTTGGCATTGTTGCGTCGATTGCAGTCGTTCGACAGACTCAGTGCGTCGAGTTGACGGCTCAGGTCGGACTCGAGGGTGCGACACGCCTCCACTTGCGCAGCAACGGCGTCGAGCACCTGTTTCTGCAGGTCGTTCTGATTGTTCGCCGTTCGTAGCGGATTGACCGTCAGCCCGAACAGCGCGCCTGCATGATCAAACGCCTTTTTCCATTGGGCTGGTTCCGCCAATTCCTGCTTGATCAGCACCAGGTCGTCGCGGATCTCTTTCAGCGTCACATCATCGAATGGCCCACCGTGAAAGGTGTAGGCGTACTGGCCGTGTTCCGCAAACAGCATGATTAGCAGGTTCTGCACAGCGACGGGCAGTCCCTTGGGCTTGGGCTTGTCCATCGCCTCACGCAGTGCCTCCACGGTCACGTCGCCGCCGGCCCCGCTCTGGACTCGGGCCAACTCGCGGCTCAGGTGTTGCGGCCAATCCTCCTTGACGATGAAGTGGCGTTCGTGCATCTCGCCCAATTTCAGCGGCTGAGCAATCTGCCGCATTAAGGGACGCAACGGACCATCGACCTCGATCCGCCCGTTGGACGCATGAATGGCGCGGCGCAGCTCCTTGAAAACCTTGCCGAGGTCGGGAAGGCGCACCTCGCCGTCGAACTCCGGGTGGTCGGGATACTGAAACTCCAGTGCCTGTCCCAACAACTGGTCGAAAGCCTTGGCCATGGTCGTGCCCTGGGGCGGCCGGGGACGGAAGCCGGGCTGTACCGAGATGATCTGCGATTCGAGAAGATCGCTGTTGTCCAGCGAGCCGGGGAACGGTTCACCGACGCCATAGGCGCCGATCATGTAGTCCTTTACCTGCTGGCGAAGCTGACTGCGCTGATTGTCGAGCAGGGTCCGGGCACCGGTGCGATCCTGCGGACTCAGATGTAGGCTGTACTGGTTGAAGCGGTCATTGCTCTTTAGCACATCTTCGAGCACAACCAGCTTGCCCAGGTTTTTCCGGGCACTCGGGCTCAGAAAATATGGCAGCCAGCAGATGGTGCGCGCCTGCCCACCCTGTTGCTCAAAATCACGCACCTTGGCCTGGTCGTCGGTGGGAGAGTAAGTACCGCTGTCGAAGGGGAAATCGATAATGATCTTCCACTCGTCACCGCGTGCCTCAAACAGGCTGTAGTCACTGATCTCGCGGATATTCTGAAACAGCACCTCGACACGCCGGCGGGTGCCGCGCCAGACCAGCTCATGCTCGACGAAAAGCTGATTGTCATCGCGGATACCAAAGGCGTCGAACACCATCTCCCTCACCAGGCGGCGGCGATTGCCCTCGTTGTCGTTGATGCGCGCCTGCTCGATGATGCTCTCGGTATCGACACCGGACAACTGGATACCGATGCTGGGATTGGCATCGTCGGATATCTTGATCTCACCGACTTGGCCCGCCCATTTGCGGCATTTCTGCAGCACCGTCTGCGCCTCGCGGCCGGGAATGGGCGATTTGATGGTGCCGTGATTCAATGCCGCCAGTTTCGTCGCAGTGATCTGCTTGAAGCTCTCGATCTCGGGCAACAGCGCGGCCAAGACCAGCGTCTTGAGTAGGCGCATATCATTGTTGAACGCCATCCGCCTCGGATCGCTCCGGGGCAGCTCCTCCAACTCTTTAAACACGACCTTGTTCTCGCCCTCCAGTAGCGGGACCAGCTTGCGCTCGAACAAGGTCTTGGCGTTGTCGAAATGCTGGCGCATCTGCTCGGAGAAGGGCTCGGCCTCGGAGCCGATCACATCGTAGAGGTCGCCCACCGGAATGACATTGCCCAGCTCCAGCGTCTCGCGCTGCTCCACCAACAGCATCAACATGACCTTGAGCGCGGTGCGTTCACGCTGCAACGCCGACGAGAGTGCCACCAGCGCCTGCACCAGGGCAGGACTGAAGGGATAGAGACGCCGGAACATGTCCCTGTCACCCTGGCTGGTGAGCAGAAGGTTGAATGCCTCTTCGCGCATGCACTCGGTCCTGGCGAACGCCTCTTCGATCTGCTGCTTCGCTGCCGCGTCGACAGGCCTCAGCAGGCGCCGCTCGGCGATGACCGGGAGGTTCCGATCCTCCAGGGTGATGGTATGGAATCGGCCCTCCCAATACTTCAAAGAGTCGCTCAGGATCTCCTGTTCGACGCCGGTATATTGATCGCCGACGAACTCCCGCAGATCCCGCTGGCGCGCGATAAAGCTGATCAAAGGCAGCTCGCGCGGAATACCAGTCTCCACCAACTTGACGACCTTCTGGATCTCTGTGTTGATGAACTCCCGGTCTGACAGACGGCTGGCCAGCCAGAGGATCAGCTCATCGAGGAACAGGATCACCGCGTCATAGCCCAGGGACTTGGCGTGCCGGGTCATTACCCGCAGTCCTTCGTCGAACTCGATATAGCCGCCGCTCTCCGTATTGGCCAGGTCAGCGAAGGACTTGAACAGTGTCCCGACCAGATCGCCCACCAGACGGATGCGGTCGTCGTCACTGGATTGGCCACTAGCCTGGCCGCCGGACTGTCCACTAGTAACGGAGTCGAAGCTCGCCGGATCCCAGCCGGTGGCAACGTCACCCCAACCGTCATCGCTGCCTCCCGAACCGCCGGACGCGTTGAGGGCGTTGAAGAAGGTCTTATCCCCCATGTGACCACGCATCGCCTTTGCATCGGCAAAGAGGCGACCACTCATGTAGAAACCGGGTACTGGGGCATCCGGATGCCGGTTGCGGATGTAACGGGCATAGCCGCCAAGTACACCCGACTCGATGCTCGCTGCCCCGATCATGTGGTAGGGCACCAGCAGGATGCCCTTGCTCTGCATCCAGTCGTTGTGCTTGGACACCGCGGACGCCAGCTCAGGAATCGCGCGGGCCTTCACATTGCCCTGCAAAAGCAGATGCAGAACCGCCATGAAATGCGACTTACCGCTACCGAAGCTGCCGTGTAGGTAGGCGCCCTTGTTGCGGTTCTGTTGGCTGGTGACTGTGCTCTTGATAAAGCTCAGGGCATCCTCGAAGCATCGGGTTAGCTGCGGGGTGACCACATAGTCCTTCAGGGTCTGGTCGATGGCGTCGGCTTCCAGCCCGCTGGCCAGATTCAGCACGAAATCGCCGCGCTGCACCTTTTCCGGGATGTGTATGAGATCTTTGATCAGTACGGACATGTGACTATCGTCCGCTCCTGCTAAGAATCCCCCTCGATCCCCCTTTTTCAAAGGGGGAGGGTTTTTGCCGATCTTGCTTTTTAACCACTTAATCGCTCCTTATTGCCAAATGGCAAAGATGCCCCTGGCGCGAAAAGCCCCCTTTATTAAAGGGGGGTTGGGGGGATTAAAAGACGGACTGCATGCGGCTACAGCGACGACCGCACCTTGGAGATCTGCGCCGCCAATTCCGGA
>JBATTL010000363.1:0-31465 GCA_049670525.1 Thiohalocapsa sp.
GTGTCTTGCTGTGACAGCGGCACCATCGCTCCGTTATCTCCGACCCGCGCTGGCTCCCGCGAACGGGCCAGCGACACCAGTGCTGAGAGCCCCAGAATTTCAGGCTCTTCGGGAAGCAGTTCGGCAAGCATTTGTGCAAGCCGGCCGACCTCTGCGGATAGCTCCCCGTCGCGCTGCGCCCCGGCATCCTGGTACGCGGTGGTATAGGCCAACTCGAGCGTGAGCAGCACCGCTTCAAGCCGCTCTCCCCACATTCTGCGCGGTGGGAGTTCGAACGCAATACCAGCCTGCCGAATTTTCGTTTTGGCCCGGGTGATGCGCTGGAACATGGCGGTTTCGCTCGTCAGAAAGACGCGCGCAATTTCCGCCACAGGCAGCCCGCAGATCACTTTGAGCGCGAGCGCCGTGCGCGCCTCCAGCCCAAGCGCAGGGTGACAACAGATGAAGATCAGGCGCAGGCGCTGATCCGGTATCGGGTCAGCCAGTGTGAGGATTTCCGCCATTTCACTGGTTAGGGCAGATTGATCGGCGGCACGCGCCTCCGCCTCGCGCTTGCGCGTTGCATCGATGGCTTTGCGCTTGGCCGCCGTGAACAGCCAGCCCGCCGGATTATCGGCTTCGACAGCGTGCGCGAGATAGCTTTCTACGGCGGCGGCAAAGGCATCTTCTGCCAGATCGAGATCGCGCAATTGCGCGGCCAGAGCAGCAATCACCCGTGGCCGCGCAGCTGCTATCTCTTGTCCTGCGTTCATTCCTCCGATGGCCATACCGGACGAATTTCGACCGCACCTTTGCCCGGCACAGGGATCATCCGGGCCAATTCGATCGCATCATCAAGGTTGTCGGTATCAACCAGATAATACCCGCCAAGTTCTTCGTGAGTCTCGGCAAATGGGCCGTCGACATGATCGCCGCCTCGAGGGCGAAGAAGACAAAGGTAAAGGACGCGTAGATCAGGGATGTGACGGTAGAACCGAGGTAGCCAAAGCCCGCCCCGCGGGACAGCAGGTCGATGTCGACCCCGTCGCGGGCGGCGTAGTAGCTAATCGGCAAACCCGTCAAAAAGATCAGAACGCCGACGACCAGAATCGCGGCCGCAGCATTGCTGAAGCCGCAGCTCAGCGTGATCGCGGCCCCGATGGCCTCCAATGCGAGAAAGGAAATCGACCCCAGAGCGGTATTGGCCACGCGCATAGCCGACCATTTACGCGCGCGTTCAGCCGTGAAGCGGAGCGCGAAGTCTTCCAGCGTTTCATTCGCTACCCATTGATTATAGGTGCGCCTCGTTCGTTGAATGGGCTGAGACTTTTCCATAGGAGAGGAGTTCACCTAGTCAAAGTGGCTAAAACTCCTTGTAGAGTGGCCATTTACCGGATGGCATTACTCGGAATTGGGAGGACCTTAAGCCGTCGCAGTAAGACGCAGGCATTCTTCCGCAGAATCAATCCGAAAGGGTAAGTTCGCAACCTCGGCGACGCTATACGTCAATTGACGTATTCAACAGGTCGCTCTCGCCCCGCATCCTCACCCCAGGCCGCACCGATTCAAGCCTGTTTCGGTGGCCAAGTCCGAAACCGCTAGGCACCCCGTGTCGGGGGCTCAGCAGCCGCCGCTCTAAACCCAAGTTCAAAAGGGTATCCGACCATGTTCAAGCGACATCCGATCCAAGGCCCATGGGGGCTGACACGACCGTTGCCGGGGCGCGCCGTCCTCGGCGCTGTACTCTGCGCTTTACCGCTGCTGGGGGCGGCCGAGACACCCCCCACGGCGGAGGTCAGCACAACAGGCCTTGCCGTCACGGATGACACGGTAACCGTTGGCATCCTTCACTCCACCACGGGGACCATGGCGATCAGTGAAACTGGCTCCGTCCAGGCCGAGAAGCTCGCCATCCAGCAGATCAACGAATCGGGCGGCGTGCTTGGTCGACAGATCGAGATCATCCAGGAAGATGGTGCCAGCGACTGGCCGACCTTCGCGGAGAAGGCGCGGAAGCTGCTGGTTCAAGACAAGGTGGCTGCCGTCTTCGGCTGCTGGACGTCCGCATCTCGCAAGGCAGTGCTGCCGGTCTTCGAGCAACACAATGGCATGCTGTATTACCCGACCTTCTACGAGGGCTTGGAGCAGTCTCCCAACGTCATTTACACGGGGCAGGAAGCAACACAGCAGATCCTGGCCGGCATCGACTGGGTGGTCGACGAGAAGGATGCGAAAACCTTCTTCCTACTGGGTTCCGATTACATCTGGCCCCGCACTTCCAACAAGATCGCGCGCAAGCACATTGAAAAGCTCGGCCTCAAGGTCGTCGGTGAGGAGTATTACCCGCTCGGCCACACGCAGTTCAACTCAGTCATCAACAAGATCAGGTTGAAGAAGCCGGACGTCATCTACGCCATTGTCGTAGGTGGTTCCAACGTGGCGTTCTACAAGCAGCTGAAGGCAGCCGGTCTAGACCTTGATGACGGCAAGACCACGCTGCTGACCATCTCCGTCACCGAGGACGAGATCCTCGGTATCGGCGGCGAAAACATCGAGGGCGCCTACGCCGCGATGAAGTACTTCCAGAGCCTCGACAACGATAACAACAAGGCGTTTGTTGCCGCCTTCAAGGACAAGTGGGGCGAGGAAAGCGTCATCGGCGACGTAACCCAGGCTGCCTACCTCGGCCCCTGGTTGTGGAAGGCCGCGGTGGAGAAGGCCGGGAGTTTCGACATCGACAAGGTGCGCGAGGCGTCTCCGGACATCGAACTGGACACCGCCCCGGAAGGCTATGTCCGTATTCACGAGAACCATCATCTGTGGAGCAAGACACGCATCGGCAAGGCGCGCGCTGACGGTCAATACGACGTCATCTACGAGACCACCGAGCTGATGGAGCCTGACCCCTTCCCCGAGGGTTACCAATGAGCCCGGCCCAATGAACCCGGCCAGAATGGAACTGGCCAGAATGAAACTGGCCGGACGATGACGGCATCCGGATCCCCCGCGTCGTCTCTGCTGGCGCGGGGGAACTGCCCGCTCTTTCCACTATTTCCGAGGAGTGCGTCCCATGTTCGACGGCTACACGCTCGGTGAGCTCGGCTCAATCCTCGCGATGCAGGGTTTCGCCGGACTGACTCTGTTCTCCGTCTTTGTTCTCATGGCGCTGGGTCTGGCCATCATCTTCGGACAGATGGGGGTCATCAACATGGCGCATGGTGAATTCATGATCCTCGGCGCCTATGTGACCTACCTGGTTTCCAATCTCTTCGCCGACAGCCTGCCAGGGTTGTTCGACGCCTATTTCTTCATCGCCATGCTGCTGGCATTCCTGGCTGCCGGAGCGCTGGGCGCGTTGGTGGAGTGGGCGATGATTCGCCATCTCTACCACCGGCCGTTGGACACCCTGCTCGCCACCTGGGGCCTGAGCCTGATCCTTCAGCAGATCTACCGCACGGTGTTCGGTGCGCGTGAGGTGGGCGTAACCCTGCCGGATTGGCTCATGGGCTCTGTCCAGCTGACCGACCTGATCGAAGTTCCCATCAACGGTGTGTTCGTTATGGGCCTGACCTTCCTGATCACCATCGCCGTGTATCTGTTGCTGTTCCGGTCACGTTGGGGCAACCAAAGCCGCGCCGTCGTTCAGAACCGGGCCATGGCGGGGGCCGTGGGCATCAACACCTTTCGGATGGATCGCATGACGTTTGCTCTGGGCTGCGGCATCGCCGGCGTTGCAGGCAGTGCATTCACGATGATCGGCTCGACCGGTCCGACCGCCGGGCAGCTCTACATTGTCGATACCTTCCTGGTGGTGGTGTTCGGTGGTGCGCAGAGTCTGTTCGGGACCATCGCGTCGGCGTTCGTGATCTCCCAGTCCCAATCGACGCTGGAGTTCTTCCTCAGCGGGTCGATGGCGAAGGTGCTCACGCTGCTGACCGTCGTCGGCATCCTGATGCTCCGCCCGCAAGGGCTGTTCTCCCTGAAGCTGCGTCGCTAAGGAGATACCCAGATGAATGTTGCGCAAAACTCTGGTTCCGGGCAGTCGTTCTGGGTCGGCTTCGCGCTGGTTGCGGTGCTCATCCTGCTGGTGTTTCCGCTGCTGCTCGATAGCTTTCGGCTGAACCTGGTCGGGCGCGATCTGACCTATGCGTTCGTCGCCGTGGGCTTGGTTTTGTGTTGGGGCTACGGCGGCATCCTGAGCCTTGGTCAGGGCGTGTTCTTCGGTCTCGGCGGCTACTGCCTGGCGATGTTCCTGAAGCTCGAGTCCTCGACGCCGGAGGCCACGGCGATTCAGTCCACACCGGGGATTCCGGATTTCATGGACTGGAATCAGTTGACCAGCCTGCCTTGGTTCTGGGAGCCGTTCAACAGTCTCCCGATTGCGTTGATTGCAGTGTTTGTTGTGCCTGCCGCGTTCGCTTACGTCATCGGTGTCGCCATGTTCAAGCGGCGCGTGAGCGGAGTCTACTTCGCGATCATCACCCAGGCGATCGCCGCGATCATGACCATTCTGATTATCGGCCAGCAGGGCTATACCGGTGGAATCAATGGAATTACGGACCTGCGCACCATGCTTGGCTGGGATATCCGCACCGAGCAGGCGAAGACCATTCTCTACTTCGTCAACGCCTTTCTCTTGCTCGGCGCGCTGGTGCTGTCGCGCTGGATACTGAGCTCGAAGCTGGGACGGATCTTGATCGCGATGCGCGGCAAGGAGGATCGCGTGCGCTTCTCCGGCTATAGCGTGGCGAACTTCAAGATCTTTATCTTTTGCGTCGCCGCGACGCTGTCCGGTGTCGGCGGTGCCATGTTCACGCTGCAGTTTGGTTTTATGTCGCCGTCATTCGTCGGCATCGTGCCGTCCATCGAGATGGTGATCTTCGCCGCCGTCGGTGGGCGGCTGTCGCTGCTTGGGGCGGTCTACGGCGCCTTGCTGGTGAACTGGGCAAAGAGCGCATTCTCCGAGGCATTCCCGGAGCTCTGGCTGTTCGCGATGGGCGCGCTGTTCATCGCCGTGGTGATGGCCTTCCCGAATGGACTCGCGGGACTTTACAGTACCTATCTGGCCCCGTTGTTCCCGCGGCTCAGGGCTTGGGCGCAAAGCACGCGCGGTGCGTCCGGCACGCCTGCCCAGGTCTATCCCTCGGCTAAACCGGAGCATTGAGATGACCACGCAAAAGCAGTTCGTGCTCGCCATCGAAGGTCTCTCCGTCTCCTTTGATGGCTTCAAGGCCGTGAATGACCTGTCGCTCTACGTCGACGAGAACGAAATCCGCGTGATCATCGGTCCCAATGGGGCAGGTAAGACGACGGTGCTCGACTTGATCTGCGGGCGAACCAAGGCCGACGCCGGGTCAATCCTCTTTCGCGACAAGGAATTGACCAAGATGCGCGAGAACCAGATCGTCCGCGCGGGGGTGGGGCGGTTCTTCCAGAACCCGTCGATCTACGAGGAGCTGTCCGTCTTCGAGAACCTGGAGTTGTCGTTCCCGCGGGGACGGGGGGTCTTCGGCTCGCTGTTCTTTCGTCGTGATGCCGAGGTCATCGAGCGTGTCGAGCAGGTGGCCGAGACGATCTTCCTCGCCGATCACCTGAACGATATCGCGGGCGAGCTGAGTCACGGACAACAGCAATGGCTCGAGATCGGCATGCTGTTGGTTCAGGACCCGGCGTTGATGATGCTCGACGAGCCGGTGGCCGGGATGAGCGTGACGGAACGGCGCCAAACCGCGGAACTGCTGCATCAAATCATCAAGGACCGCTCCGTGATCGTCGTCGAGCACGACATGAACTTCGTCGCCGACATCGCGCATCGGGTCACCGTCATGCACCAGGGCAGCATCCTTTCCGAAGGATCCATGGAGAAGGTGCAGGCGGATCCCCGCGTGAAAGAAGTGTACTTGGGCCACTGAGCGACGGAGACACGAAATGCTGCAGATCAACGATTACCGCGTCGCCTATGGACGGAGCGAGGTTCTGCACGGGCTGGATTTTGGACTCGAGCAAAACGAGATCCTTGCCGTGATGGGCCGAAACGGCATGGGCAAGAGCACGCTGATGCAGGCGATGATGGGGGTGATACCGAGCACATCCGGCAGCGTCGTGATTGAGGACAGTGACCTCAGCCGTCTGAAGAGTCATCAACGGGTGGCTGCGGGGCTCGCCTACGTGCCCCAAGGCCGCTGGATCTTCTCCGCGCTGACCGTCGAAGAGAACATCGAGACCGGACTCGCCGTGTCCGGCCGGCGCCAGGTGCCCGCAGACATCTACGAGCTGTTTCCGGTGCTCCAGGAGATGCGCCGGCGCCGGGGAGGCAACCTCTCCGGTGGCCAGCAGCAGCAACTGGCTATCGCACGCGCCCTGGCGACCAATCCCAAGGTGCTGCTGCTGGACGAGCCGACCGAGGGCATCCAGCCTTCCATTATTCGTGATATGGCCCGAGTGCTCAAACGCATACGCGACGAGCGCGGACTCTCCATCATCGTTTCGGAGCAGGTGGTCAGTTTCGCGCTGGACGTGGCCGATCGTGTCCTGGTCCTGGAGAACGGGCACATCGTCCACGAGGACCTGCGGGAGCAGGTGGACGAGGACAAGATCGCCGGCTATCTAACAGTTTGACCGGCGTCGTTTCGAGCGGGGCATGCGCGGAGCGTGTGTCCCATAGGCAGGCAAGGACGATACGCAAACCTTGACACGCGCCGAGGCGCCGGAGACGACCATGACCGACAAATTGATCAGCATCGATCGGAGCGAATCGCCTCATTCCAATGACATGATTCACAACCGTTGGCACCCGGACATTCCGCTGGTGGCAAAGGTGAAGCCAGGAGACGACTTTGTCGTCGATTGTTACGACTGGACCGGAGGCCAGATCAAGAACGACGACAATGCCGCGGACGTTCGCGACGTTGATCTGTCCCAGGTACATTTCCTCAGTGGTCCCATCGGAGTCGAGGGCGCGGAGCCCGGGGATTTGTTGGTGGTCGATATCCTGGACATCGGCGCGTTCAATGACTGCGAGTGGGGCTTCAACGGCTTTTTCTCCCGTAACAACGGCGGCGGTTTTCTCACCGACCATTTTCCGGAGGCCCAGAAATCGATCTGGGACTTCAATGGCATGTTCACGAGCTCCCGCCATGTGCCGGGTGTCGAGTACGCTGGCCTGATCCACCCCGGCTTGATCGGCTGTCTGCCCTCGAAGGCGATGCTCGACGAATGGAACAAGCGCGAGGCCGAGCTGTTCAACACCGACCCCAACCGCGTCCCGGCGCTCGCGACGCTACCCTATGCTGACACGGCCCACATGGGGCGAATGAGCGCGGACGCCGCCAAGGTGGCCGCCGCGGAGGCGGCGCGTACCGTTCCGCCCAGAGAGCATGGGGGTAATTGCGATATCAAGGATCTGTCCCGTGGCTCCAAGATCTATTTCCCGGTCTATGTCGACGGCGCTGGCCTCTCGGTCGGCGATCTGCATTTCAGCCAGGGCGATGGCGAGATCACATTCTGCGGCGCCATCGAGATGGCGGGCTGGATACACATGCGGGTGAATCTGGTCAAGGGTGGCATGGGCAAATACGGCATCAAGAACCCGATCTTCAAACCCAGCCCGATCACGCCCAAGTACGACGACTACCTCATTTTTGAAGGCATTTCGGTCGACGAGAAGGGCAAGCAGCACTATCTCGACGTGCATATCGCGTATCGCCAAGCCTGCCTCAATGCCATCGAGTATTTGAAGAAATTCGGCTACACCGGTGCCCAGGCATACGCCATCCTCGGCACGGCGCCGGTCCAAGGGCATATCAGCGGCGTCGTCGATATCCCCAACGCCTGCGCAACACTCTGGCTACCCACCGATATCTTCGACTTCGATGTGCAGCCCTGCGGCGACGGTCCGATCAAGGCCATCAAGGGCACCGTCGATGTTCCACTGGCACCGGATCTGAAGGGGTGACGCCATGCCTTTGTATGAATTCGACTGCTCGACCTGCGGCCCGTTTGAGCAACTGCGGCCACTCGCCAACAGTTCGGAACCTTGCGACTGCCCAGAGTGCGGTGCTGATTCCAGGCGGGTCATTCTGACCGTCCCGGCGATCTTCGGCATGGATGCCGGACTCCGTCATGCGCACGCGACGAATGAGCTGAGTGCGCATGCCCCCCAGGTGTCCAGGGCGGAGACGCGTTCCCACAAACACGGACCCGCGTGCGCCTGCTGCAGCGGCGGGACGGGACCGTCCCGGACCGTCAAGACCGCTGACGGGGGTAAGACCTTTCCCCGCGATCGACCCTGGATGATCAGCCACTGAAGCTGATCAGCCACTGAGGCCGGCGTGATGCGGATGGATTCCCAGGGATGGGCCGATGATCGCGTGCGGTGGTGTGCGTGGCAGACGCTGAAGAATTCCCGATTAGACGGGATGTGGGGCAATGGCTTGTAATGCGCGACTGCGGCAACGGCCGCGTCTCAGCACCGGATACAAGTATGAGCCTTGCCCAAGTCACTGCCACGGATCACATCACGCACTGGATTCGCGGGCAACCCTGTAACACCACCGGCGATCGCGTCGGCGAGGTCTTCGACCCGTCGCTGGGAGCGGTCAGCAACTGCCGCTTGCGCGTTGTCGGACTGCATGGGCCGCGCGTTGTCGACGCCTCGATCATTCCCACCATCACCTCCTGTAACACCAGCTCGCCGACGATCATGATCGCCGCCTGCGGGGCGCGGATGATTCAGGCCGATCGTCAGCCAACGGACGGCTAGTGTCGCGATGCCACGCAGAATACAACGACCAGCCGAGCCTGAAGGCGGGGTATCCAGGGTGTCGGCCGGAGCGCGGCATCAGTCATCTTTCCAAAGCGGATCAGACCTGAAGCGAAGCGCCAGAGGTGACAACGCTGCTGCGGCACTCGAGATACTGCGCGGTTTTGCTCAGGAATGCGGAATCGATGACCAGCTCGACGCCATTGGGCTGGACACACGCCTTGAGGTCGATCTGGGCCTGGATAGCCTGGGCCGATCCGAACTGATCTCACGGCTCGAGCGCGGTCTTGGTTGCCAACTGCCGGACGACGCGTTGCTGGCCGCCACCCTGCGTGATTTGACTACCCTCGCCGATTCGGGAGTCGAGTCTGGTCTGAGCGCGCCGTTCCCGGCAGCGGATAAGTCGCCGGTCGATAGGGATACTGCGTCGCCCGCGCTGGAGGCAGTTGCAGAGGCCCCAGTCAGCGCCTCCACGCTGCCGCAGGTGCTCGATTGGCATGCTCGGCAACACCCGTCCCAGGTCCACATCCTGCTCTATGAAACGGACGAGCGGGTACGTTCGGTTAGTTACGCGGAGCTGTCGCAGCGTGCGATGCGGATCGCCGCGGGGTTGCGTGGATCCGGCCTCAATCAGGGCGACACCGTTGCGCTGATGCTGCCGACCGCCGCCGACTACTACTTCTGTTTCTTCGGCATCCTGATGGCAGGTGGAGTACCCGTGCCGATCTATCCGCCGGCGCGACCGGAGCAGTTGGAGGATCACCTTCGCCGCCATGCCAAGATGTTCGTGAATGCAGAGGCAGTGCTGCTGATCACGGTACCGGAGGCGCTCACCATCGCGCGGCTGCTGCGGGCCTGGGTGCCGTCGCTGACCGGAGTGCTGACTCCCGGCGCATTCGCTGACGAGTCACCAGCCTCGCTGTTGGCGCATCCTCGGTCCGACGACATTGCGCTGCTGCAGTACACCTCCGGTAGCACCGGCTTGCCGAAGGGTGTCGTGCTGACCCATTCGGACCTGCTAGCCAACATTCGTGCCATGCGCGACGCCGTCGCGTTACGCCCGGACGACTGCTTCGTCAGTTGGCTGCCGCTGTATCACGATATGGGCCTGATTGGCGCGTGGCTCGCGAGCCTATACTGCGGCATACCGCTGGTTTCGATGTCTCCGCTGTCTTTTTTGGCGCGGCCGGTGCGCTGGCTCAGCGCGATTCACAGGCATCGCGGCACCCTGTCGGCTGCGCCGAATTTTGCCTATGAGCTCTGTTTGAAGCGCGTCTCGACAGAGGATTTGGAAGGCCTGGATCTAAGTAGCTGGCGTCGCGCATTGAATGGTGCGGAACCGGTCAGCGCCGACACGCTGCAGCGCTTTGCCGATCGATTCGAGCCCTGCGCGTTTGACCCGGATGCATTGGCACCGGTTTACGGATTGGCCGAGGCAGCGGTGGGACTGACCTTTCCGCCGCCGGGGCGCGGACCGATTGTCGACTGGATAGACCGAGAGCGTTTGGCTCGATCGGGCGAGGCGCTCCCGGTACAGAGTGCGGACGCGCATGCGATGCCAGTGGTCAGCTGCGGCCGGCCATTGGCAGGCTATGACCTGCGTGTGATGGATGCGGATGGCAATCGGTTGCCGGAACGACAGGAGGGACGGCTTTACTTTTCGGGGCCCTCGGCGACCAGCGGCTACTACCGGAATCCGGAGGCCACGGCACGTCTGATTCGGAATGGCTGGCACGATACCGGTGATCGCGCCTACATCACCGGGGGTGAGTTGCATCTGACCGGACGCGTCAAGGACACGATCATCCGAGGCGGTCGTAATCTGTATCCCTACGAGGTCGAAGAGGCGGTCGGTAGTCTGACCGGTGTACGCAAGGGCTGTGTGGTCGCCTTCGCAGCTATGGATCAGGCCCAGGGCAGTGAACGATTGGTCCTGGTGGCGGAGACCCGCGAGCGCGACCCAACGCGACGCGCCGGACTTGTACAGCGCATTCGGGCGCGTGCCACCGAGGTGTTGGGTCTCCCGCCGGACGAGATCGTTCTGGCACCACCGCGGTCGGTGCCAAAGACCTCCAGCGGCAAACTTCGCCGCGGCGCCGCGCGTGAGCGCTGGGCGGGGGGCCGGCTGACGAGCGGTCCGCCAGCGCCGATCTGGCAATTTGTGCGGGTTGGGATCGCCGGCTTAACGGTAGAATCGATACGCCTGGTCCGACATGTTCCGGCGCTACTCTATGCCGGCTATGCGTGGCTGCTGTTCGGGATGATCGCCCCCTGGATATGGTTGGGCGTTATGTTGGCGCCGAGGCTGAGCTGGCGCTGGTGGTTGGTGCGTGCCGGCATCTTGTTGCTGCGGCGGCTCGCCTTCGTTTCGTTGGTGGTGCATGGGCGTGAACGCATCCCCATGCCCGATCGCCCATGCGTGATCGCCTGTAATCATCAAAGCTATCTCGACGTGGCCGCCCTGATCGAGGCCCTCGACCGGCCCATTGCCTTTGTCGCGAAGCAAGGGCTCACGGAGAATCCGTTCGTCCGGCTTCCCCTGGAGCGGCTCGGCACGCTGTTTGTCGATCGCTTCGACCTGCTCCGCAGCGCTGCAGACGCGCAGAGGTTCGACGACGCGCTCGCCCGCGGTGAATCTCTGGGCTTCTTTCCGGAGGGTACCTTCCGGGATCAGCCGGGTCTGCTGCCGTTTCGTATGGGCGCCTTTCTGGCCGCCGCCGGCGCCGGTGTGCCGCTGCTCCCTGTGGCCTTGCGCGGCACCCGTGAATTGATGCACGGTACCAGCTTTTTTCCGCGTATCGGGCGTGCCGCGGTCGAGATTAGCGAGCCGATCGAGCCTGCCGGGGATGACTGGAAATCGGCGGTGCGACTGCGCAACCAAACACGTCTGTTCATTGCAGCGAATTGTGGTGACCCTGAACTCGATCCCCCAGGAGCGAGTGCGTCGGAGTAATAGACGGCGGTTTCCGGTATTTCAGCACCGGCCGAGCCGCGCCGCCGACCTGAAACCGGCGGGGTTTTCGCTCGTCGAACGCCTCCTGATCAACCTGCATCATGGGAGTTTGACACCACGCGTTCCAGGCGGCGGCTGCCGTCGATCGGGAAACGCGCGTGAGAGCATAAGTATGACCACTAGGGGAGACTGATGATTAAGGTTTTTCGAAGGGAATTCGGCTGGCACAGAAGGATCGCTTACCTATTCGGCTATGATCTGATCAGACTCAAAAAGCTGAAGCATTTGTCAGCCGAGCATCATCTGCGCCGACTCATCGAAACTCTTGAGATAGACGCCATTCTTGACGTTGGAGCGAATACCGGACAATTTGCGTCGCTGGTGCGATCACTGGGGTATCGAGGTTATATCTTTTCATTCGAGCCTATCCCCGAGTTGTACCTGTCCCTTTGCGACAAGTCGCGATCTGACGACAACTGGTTCGTCTATCCTGTCGCGCTCGGTTCCTTTGACGAGCGAAAGAACCTGAATCTGACCGAGGACAGTGCCTTTTCTTCATTCTATGATCCCAGCGCGTTCGCATTGGATCGCTGGGAGCTCGCGAAGATAGAGTCTAGGGTCGAGGTCGACGTGAAACGCCTGGATAGTTTCTACGCCGAGGTTTTGGAAGATTTCGACCTGAATCGCTTTTTTTTGAAGATGGATACCCAGGGGCACGATCTTGAGGTTTTCAATGGCGCTGCTGGAATACTGCCAAAGCTGTCCGGCTTGCAATCGGAGTTACAGGTCATTCCTGCCTATGATCAGGTCGCGGGGTATCTCGCGGTGCTCGATTGCTATAACCAAGCGGGTTTCTCCATCACCGGTCTCTATCCCATCGCCAGGGATAATGAGAGCATGGCGATCATCGAATTCGATTGCTTTATGAGAAATGCACACCACTCCGAAGGTTAGGGAAGCGCTGAAATATGCAGCGGTTCCCGTGCGGGGCAGGATGCCCCGCTATCTTTGGTCGCCGAAGCGATTGACCAAGAGGCAAGCCGGAGACCGCGACTTACGCTTCCGTCTGGTTTTTGGCCAGGATGGCCAATCAATCAGCGTCTCCTTTGGGGCAGAGCCTCTCAGGCATCGGGCCAGCGCGAAGTGCAAGGCCGTGGGGAAGGACCGCGAACCCGCGCGAAAATCGGCCTGTCCGTCTTGGATGCGCTCATCGCCCAGGCTGCGGGCCATGGCCGACCGGTTCCAGGTGCGATGCGACGCGGCAGATTCAGAGTCCACATACGGCCGTGAAACGTCGGCGTAGGTTCGGGAACGCCGGATCAGCGACCCTGTTCGCCGACATGCTTCGGTTGCGGGTCGAGACCTGCTCCGCCGCCGGCGACGTTGCGGATGCCGCCGAGGGAGAACCGCCAGACCTGCTCGACCAGCGCATCGATGCGCTCCGTTACCGGCAGATGGTCGGGATGCAGCCGGCTGATGATGGGGCCGGCATGATAGTAGTAGAGAACCTGGCCGATCACGCTTGAGGCGCATTCGATGGTGCAACAGTCGTCTGGCTCGGCGCCGATTAGATCGGCGACGATGCGGTAGAGCTCCCGCGCATCGGGCTCAAGGTGCTCGGAAACGATGCGGTCGAGCACCTCGGTGGGGCGCGCCATCTCGCTCAAATAGATGGTGCTGAGTTGCACCTGGCGATCGGAGTCGCCACCGCCGCAGAAGATCTCCTCGAACAGTGCCTTGATGTAGACCTGCAAACGCTGCTCCGCCGGTGCCTCCGGCGGAAGGAAGCTGCTTCGTCGCTCGCGCAGTGTCTCGAACAGGGTGCTGTAAATGGCCTCGTAGAGTTTGCGCTTGTCACCGAAGTGATAATGCACCGCCGCAACGTTGGCGTCCGCACGCCCGCAGATCTCGCGAATCGTCGCCGCGTCGTAGCCATACTCGGCAAAGACCTCCAGTGCCGCGGCCAGTAGTCGTTCGCGCGTGCTGTGGCAGGCACTAACATCCGGCGGTGCGTTGTTGGTTGATGACTCGGCCATCGATGCAGTCTAAAGCATTTACTGGAGCGGTTGTGTCGATGGCCTGCGGCCTTGATGTAGAATCCGAGCCTTGGCGGTCATTGGTTTGTCTTGAACCCCAACGGGGAGCGGGTTTCGGTCCTTAACGGCTCGGCCGCCGGTCCGCGCGGCGCTCTGGAAGGTTGCGACCCTCGTCAGCGCGCGGGTGCCGTAACGGACTGCGGCGGCTGGAGATGCTGTCCGGGTCTGCAACAGGTCAACGCATGGTCTCAGCCCATTGAGGGGTCGCCGAGGCAGTGGGGGATGACCGGAAAACACGGGGTAGCGGCCGCCTTCACCGGCTGGCTGGCTAAATGCGAGTTGATCGGCATATGAACCCGAGTCGCAAGACAGCGCGCGGATAGAACGCATTGGATATTGAAACCTCGAAGTCGAACGCCGAAGCGACACCGACGCCACGGCCTGTTCCCCCATCGCGCGCCGGTGGCAAGGGGCCCGAGCGTGGCAAGAAGATGGTTAAGGGCGCTCGTTCGCGCCGCCGCAAGCCGCGGGCTGCTTTCCAAATTATCGGGTGGTTCTCCCGCATCGTCGCCGCGCCATTTGCGATAGCACTGGATCTTGCGTTGCTGGGGGTCATGGCTGTCGCGATCGTGCTGTCTGCGATGGTGCAGGATCTGCCCGAGGTGGATGCGCTGCTTGAGGTCAAGTTTGAGGAGCCGCTTCGAATCTATACGGCTGACGATTCACTGATGGCGGAGTTTGGCGTGCAGCGCCGCCGTGCGGTGGAGTTCGAGGATATTCCGCCGGACCTGGTGAACGCATTCATCGCTGCCGAGGACAATCGCTTTTTCGAGCACATCGGTTTCGACCTGATCGGCCTCACCCGCGCCGCCTATGCCGTTCTGAAGTCCGGCAGCGCCAGCCAAGGCGGCAGCACGATCACGATGCAGGTGGCACGCAATTTCTTTCTGACACCGGAGAAGACGGTCAAGCGAAAGCTCTCGGAGATCCTTCTTGCGCTGCGCGTTGAGAGCAGGCTGACCAAGGAAGAGATCATGGAGCTCTACCTCAATAAGATCTTTTTCGGACACCGGGCTTATGGGATCTCTGCCGCGGCGGAGCTGTACTATGGAAAGTCCCTCGATCAGCTCACGCTCGCGGAAATGGCAATGCTCGCCGGTCTTCCAAAAGCGCCTTCGGCGAACAATCCGCTCATGGATCCAGAGCGAGCGCGGGAGCGCCGCGACTACATTCTGGATCGCATGTTGTGGCTGGGTCTGATCGATGAGGGTCAGCACGCCATGGCCTGGGTGAGCCCGCTGAGCGCTGTTGCCTATGTGGCGCCGATCGAGTTCCGGGCCGGGTATGTTGCAGAGATGGTTCGGCAAGAGATCGTGGAGCGCTTCGGCGTCGACGGTGCCTATAGTCGTGGGCTGCGCGTCACGACGACCATCGATGAGAAGCTCCAGGCGGAGTCGGATCGCTCATTGCGTCGCGCCTTGATGAGCTACAACAAACGGCACGGCTATCACGGCGCCGAAGCAACCGTCGACAACGTTGTGGATCTGCCCCCCCAGCAGCTCGATGAGCTGCTGTCCGAACGCCCCTATGTGCCGGAATTGGCCGTGGGTATCGTGACCGCGGCGAGCGCTTCGTCGGCCGATGTCTATCTTGGCGCGGGCCAAGGCGAGACCTTGAAGTTGTGGCAGGTCAACTGGGCGCGGCGCTACAAGACAGAGAATTGGCGTGGTCCTAAGCCCCGCCGCGTGACGGATGCGGTCGCCGTGGGCGATGTCATCCGATTGCGTCGGGATGACAAGGGCAACGCGATTCTTGCGCAGGTGCCCAGGGTTGGTGGGGCGCTGGTGGCGCTTTCGCCGCAGGACGGTGCCATCCGCTCGCTATCGGGGGGCTACGAGTTCGAATGGTCCAAATTCAACCGGGTGGTCGACGCCAAACGGCAGCCGGGCTCCACATTCAAGCCTTTTGTCTATGCCGCCGCCCTGGGCAAGGGCTACACGCCCGCCAGCCTGCTCAAAGACGAAAGGCAGCAGTTTGGTTCCTGGAAGCCGCAAAACTCCGACGGGAAGTACATGGGACCGATTCGCATGCGCGTGGCGCTCACCAAGTCCCGCAATCTTGCAATGGTGAATCTGATCGATCGCATGGGCATCGACCACGCTCGCGAGTTCATCCAGAGGTTCGGCTACAGCCTTGATGACATGCCGCGTAGTTTCGGCCTTGCGTTAGGCGCGGGAACCTCGACCCCGCTGCAACTGGCTGCGGGCTATGCGGTGCTTGCCAACGGCGGCTATCGGGTCAAGCCCCATCTGATCAAACGCATTGAGGACGTCGAGGGCAATCTGCTGTTCGAGGCGAATCCGCCACGGGCCTGCCGTGGTTGTTGGGTGAAGCCCCGAGAAGGCGAGGCTGAGGTCATGGCCGATGGTGAGTCGGATGACCCCTTGGCGGAGGAAGTGCTTGATCCGCGCATCGCCTATAACATGGTGTCGATGATGAAGGACGTCGTCACTCAAGGCACCGCGACGCGTGCGAAAAAGCTCAAACGTTCCGACATCGCCGGCAAGACCGGCACGACGAACGAGTCCCGGGATTCCTGGTTCGCCGGCTACACACCCGACCTGGTCACTGTGGCCTGGATGGGCATGGACGACAATCGTCCGTTGGGCCGCGGCGAGTGGGGCGGAACCGCCGCTCTCGGGATGTGGGTGGACTTTATGGCCGACGCCCTGGACGGCGTGCCTATTGCCGAGATCAAGCGCCCCGAAGGCATGGTCGCCGTGCGCGTCAGTGCGTCGACAGGTCAATCTGTGAAACGCGGCGGTATCGTCGAATACATTCGCGACGAGTATCAGCTGATGACGCTGGGACCGGATCCCATCAGATATACCGGACCAGCGGTTAGCTCGTCGAAAAGGTCGAAGCCAAAGCGAACCGCGCCAAGGGTTATGGACGAGTTGTTCTGATGCGTCGGGTGGGGCGCCCGGCGATCGGTGATCACTCCGCCGGTACTCCAGCCAGGCAAATGTTCGTCTCTTTCATTGCGCTGAAGGTTGACTCAAGACCTGCTGGGATGAGAAATGACTGCCCAGCCTGGCGCCGCAGCATCTCGTTATTGCCGCGGATTTCCATCTCTCCGTTCAGCACGAGGCCGAGCTGTATCGCTGAGTCTTTTAGGCGCTGTCGCGTCCCGGCGCGGAGGGACAGTGACTGGAGTTCAAACTCCGTCGTCGGCACCCGGTAGCGAAGGCGGCCTTTCCCGGTGCCGTGCGGTTTGATGAGCTCGGCGGGACCGGCGTCGAAGCTGATCACGTTCAGCAGTTCATCCACATCGATGTGCTTCTGCGTCAGACCGCCGCGCAAGACGTTGTTCGAATTCGCCATCAGTTCCAGTCCCGCGCCTTGCAAGTAGCTGTGCAATACACCGGCGGGCAAGTAGATCGCCTGGCCCGGACGCAAGTACATAAGATTGAGCAATAAGATTGAGAACAGCCCCCGGTCGCGCCGTCCAGGTAGCGAGAAAACCTGGTCCGCTCGCAGCAACCAGTAGCGGCGGTCGTCGCAGTTGTAGGGAATCTTTTGACTCTGGGTTTGCAATCTAGAAATCAGCGGGTCAAGCAGGGTGTTGACCGCATGCTGGGGCATACGCATCAGCCGTTGATACAGGGAGGCGAGCCCGTCCCTTGGCTTGTCGGTATTCGTCTCGATGTCGTTTGCAAGTGCGGCGAGCTCGGGTGTCACGGCAAGGGTCCGTGCAATCTCGCCCAGAGGTCGGAAACCGCTGAGTGCGTAGAAATCCGTCAGCGCGACGAGCAACTCCGGCTTATGGTTGAAGTCACGGTAATTGCGCCTTGGGTCGTCGACCGGGATTCCGTCGTGGTTTTCCCGGTCGAATCCGGCACGGGCCTGATCCAAATTCGGATGCACCTGGACAGATAACGGCTGTTGTGCCGCCAGGACCTTAAATAGGAACGGCAGTCTGCCGCGGAACGCAGCGCTGACCCGAGGGCCGAGCAAGGTATCGGGCGCTGCGCTGAGCAGTTCGCTCAGTGGCGCCGATTTGCCGTCGATCTGGGCAACCGACGAGAGATCCGGGTGCGCGCCGATCCACAGCTCGGCGAATGGCCTGCGGCAGGTATTCGACTCGCCGATCAGAGCGGGAATGTACGCTGGGTCCCCCCAGTCGTAGTGCTGCACCGCACACGCGAGTGCCAGCGGACGCGGACGCCTCTTCAATGCGACCGCGGCAGTCGCAATGATCCGGGCTGTTTCCGCGACCGAATCCCCTGCTGCTCCGGATTCGGCCATGTCTGCACCTCGACGAACGCTAGAGGTTTTCTCGATCTGCCCAAGGTCTTCCGGTTAACGCGAGAGAAGAACGGCGTCTCAGGTGGCCTCTGTACCGGCGGCGCGGACGGATGGCCCGGAGGGCCTAAACAGCCATGCTCGTGTTCCCGATAGTGCCCCGTCTAGCCCGTTCAGCGGACCGAGGGGCCTGTCACAGGGACAAATCGAACAGGAAGTACGTCCCGTCGTTCCAACTCTCCATCGGGACGCTTGGTCAAAACCATGAGTTTCTGGATGCCGTCGATCTCACCGACCGGCATCACCATCCGGCCCCCTATGGCAAGCTGGTCCAAGAGAGGCGGTGGAACCTCGGGATGAGCGGCCGTTACGATGACCGCGTTGAACGGAGCTGCTTCCGGCCAGCCCTGGTAGCCGTCACCCGCCCGCACATGGGCGTTGTCGTATCCCAAAGCGGACAGGGTTGCGGTGGCACGTTCCGCGAGTTCGGGCACGATCTCAACACTGTAGACCTCAGCACCCATGTGTGCCAGGACGGCCGCCTGATAACCGGAGCCGGTGCCGAGTTCGTAGATGCGCTGACCGGCGCTGATTCCGGTCAGGTGACTCATAATGGCCACGATGTAGGGCTGCGAGATGGTTTGTCCGCCGCCAATGGGTAACGGATGGTCGCGATAGGCCTGGTCGCGCAGACGCTCGGGAACAAATCGTTCGCGTGGAACCGCTCGCATTGCGCGAATCACTGCCGGATCGAGGCGGTCTGTGCCCAGATGGGCGGCGGTCGCGCGGACGTCTCGCTCGATGAGATCGACCAACCGGTTGCGTTCGGCAGTGTAGCGATCCGGCGTGGGTGTGGCGGACATGGCGGTTATCGGCCAGCACAGCCAGACCAAGAGTGCGCAACCCGATGCAACGGTAGCGAATCCTGGCATCGCTGGTAGGTTTGGGAGATCTCTGTCTTTGTAGGCCATCGCGCATCTGCCCCAAGCGAGACTCGGCAGCCCGGCAACTCCCACCAGGTCGCGTGGTGGTGGCTCACGCGGTTCGCCGAAATCACAGATCATCGCGCGGCGGCCTATCGTCGGGGCAGGCCTATTTGTTCATGGGACACTTCGGACTGGCTAATTTTGATACTAGCACCGGCGTTGCCTGCTGGGGAAGCCATGAGGCGGCATCTCCCTGCCGCGGTTCGCTCCGCTGACCGGCCGGCATGATTGTTCGGCTTCTTGTTGAGCATCTGGTTATTGAGTATCCGGTTGGGCGGCTACTGCTTAAAAACGTCGTCGGCGGCCTGGCGCATGGCCGCGTCGGCTGATTGACGCTCTGCGCCTGCTGGCGTCGACGATGGGTCGAAGAACCCGCAAAAATTTGCACGCTCCTTGTTCGACACTTGCTCAGCCATGGGCTCAATACAATCGTTGGGTCGTCCGCGCTGGAAAAAGCGGCAGTTGAGGCAGCAGCGAGTCGGTCTGCCGCACCCGAGGCAGTTGGTCTCGCGGCCAAAGTCCGCTCTTGTTAGGTCGGCGCCGCAGTGCCAGCAGCGGCCGATGATGTCGTCGGACATGAGAGCACCTTCTCGTCGATGGGATTCAGTGCAGCGCTTCGGGACAGCTCATTCCCGCGCCATTCGCAGTTGCTCGGTGAGCTTGGAGAACTCGCGCTGCATTTCAAGATTCTGGAACGGACGCAGGGTCGGCACCTGGCGGCTCAGCAGGCCGTCAAGCAACTGCTGGCTGGACTTGACCAAGCCTACCAGTTCACCGGATACGCGGACAGTCTCGTAGGTGTTCCAAGCGGTCGCGATATCCTCCTCAAGCGAGGCGCGCGCATTTCGCACCTGTTTCAACTGCTGTTTCAGGTAGTCGCGATACACGCCCGACGCGTCGATGGTGAGTCGCTGAGCCTCCAGATTTGCTTTGAGCACCCCGGCCTTCTCCGGATGCTGCCGCGCGAGTGCCAGGGTCTCGGCCGAGAGTACGTTTGCGCGCTGAGCAATATCGTTGATCTGTGGAATGTAGCGTTGCTCGATGGCCTGCTCTACGTCCAGGTGCATGCGATTCAGTGCGCGCAGCAAAACGACATACATGCCGTAGTAGCGACGCGCGCTTTGTAGGTCTTCTTCGCTGTCGCGGACGAGTTGCTCGAGTTGCGTCGTAATGGACTTGACGTTGTCGAACACGATACGGAGATCGACGATGTTGTCACCGACGACCGTCGACAATAGAAAGTCCACCTGATCGTCCTGCAGTTCGAGCCCCATGGCCCGCAGTTCGTCCGCAAACTGCGTTTTAATGTCTGCGAGGGCAGCGCGATAGCGCCGAATGTCCTGTTTGCGCTCGTCGATAAGCCTGTCGTAATCGGCAACGGTCCTTGCCGTCAGCGATTTGCTTGGTGCCGCGACGCGCTCCTTACGGTATTTGTCGAGATCTGCATGGGCTGCTTCGATGCGTTGGTCCAAGACCTGAATTTCGTCGCGATAGCGCTGCACCGGAGAGATGGACAGAATAGCGACGGATTCGTCCAGGAGCTGATTGATTTCGACCTCGGCGTCCGTTTTGTCACGCCGGAACCAAGCGGTCTCGGGTAGCTCTCGCTGGGCCTCCTCCAAGGAAATCGTATCCTCCAGCATCGGCACCAAATTCGTCCAGACCTGACCAAAGGCATCGGCCTGCTCCGGCGCCAGGGTCGCGCGCGTCTCGTCCCAGACGCCGATCGTCGCATCGCGCGAGCGCTGCCACCAGTCGTCTGCCGTTTCCAACGAACGTTTCCATAGCTCGTCGGCCTCCTCCTGGGAGCGCTGCCAGAGCTCACTGGCCTGTCCTCCCAGCGTAAGAGCTCCGTCGTCCGATTGAGCTGGGGAAACTTCGGGGGCGCGATCCGCGGTAGATGGCCCTGGTTGCGCGGGGACTCTGCCGCACAGACCGACCAGCAGCAGGAACAACATCGACCGCAATGCCATATTCGGGTTCTCTCTGAGCAATTCGGTCGCCGATGCATCGCATCGTCATCCGCTGGTGGCGGATTCTAACGTAATGCAGTCCCTGGCTCCGGCGCCCGAAGTTCTCGTCGCATCTTGTCGAAATATTTCCGCTCTGCTATTTTGCCCGTCCTGCCTCGGCGCTGCCGGGGCAATCCGACAATGGCGGGCCGCGTCGGTCCCCTCGCAACGCAAAGCCGTGAAATCGGTCAGGCCCGGAAGGGAGCAGCCGCAGCGGCGGACGTGTGTGCCGGGGTGTGGCTGGCGGGGTTCGCCGCCCAATTTCGGCTTTCGCCTCCGGTTGCGCCCATGCTAGCGCCCGAGCACGCGCCCGGACTCGGACGTCCTGTCGGTCCGACAGACCGCGTCCCTTGGGGCAAAAAGGCGGCTAGGTGTTTCCGACGAGTCGTCGTAGACGGTGTTGCGCTGGAGCAACGCCGAGATGCCGAATAGCTGTCTGCCCAGCCGCCGCTGCGTTAAACTCCCGGCCACGATGGCCCCAGTCCAGATAAACAATCGATGAATTGGACCCTTTGCCGATGACCTATCAGGTGTTGGCGCGCAAATGGCGTCCGCGCTCCTTCGCCGACCTCGTCGGACAGGAGCACGTGGTTCGTGCGTTGGTGAACGCGTTGGAGCGCGGGCAGCTGCATCACGCCTATCTATTCACCGGCACGCGCGGTGTCGGCAAGACGACACTGGCTCGGATTCTAGCCAAAACACTGAATTGCGAACAAGGCGTCGGCCCGACGCCTTGCAGTCGTTGTTCCGCGTGCCGCGAGATCGACGAGGGTCGCTTCGTCGACCTAATCGAAGTCGACGCCGCATCCCGCACCAAGGTGGACCAGACCCGCGATCTGCTCGACAACGTGCCTTTTGCGCCGGTGCGAGGACGTTTCAAGGTCTATCTGATCGATGAGGTGCACATGTTCTCAGCCAGTAGCTTCAATGCACTGCTGAAGACGCTGGAGGAACCTCCCGAGCATGTCAAGTTCGTGCTCGCAACCACTGATCCGCAGAAACTCCCGGCGACGGTGTTGAGCCGGTGCCTGCAGTTCAATCTCAAGCGCCTGCTGCCGGACCAGATAGCCGCACGCTTTCGTCATGTGCTCGATGCGGAATCCATCGAATTCGACGCCTCGGCATTGACGCTGTTGGCACACGCCGCCGATGGCAGTATGCGGGATGGTCTCAGTCTGCTTGACCAGGGCATAGCCTTCGGCGGCGGTCGAGTCAGCGCCGATGATACCCGCGCCATGCTGGGCACGCGCAGCGGCGATTTGAATCTCAACCTACTCGACGCAATGGCCGATGATGACGCCGGACGCGTGCTGGCTGAGGTCGGGCGTATCGCAGAGCTGACACCGGACTTCGGCGGTGTTCTCAAGGATTTGATCGATCTGTTGCATCGGCTCGCGCTGGCGCAGCAGGTCGAGCAGACCCTCACCCCAGACGATCCGGATCATGATCGACTCGCGGCCCTTGCGGCCCGCGTCGCGCCGGAAGACCTACAGCTCTATTATCAGGTGTTGCTCACGGGCCAGCAGGATCTACCCCTGGCGCCGGATCCGCGCACTGGGCTGGAGATGGTGCTGCTCCGCGCCTTGGCGTTTCGGCCTGTCTCAGCGCCCGATGATCATTCGGGCGGCGCCAGCGCGCGTGGTCCTAAGACCAAAGCCGGAGCTGGCTCTCCGACATCCGGGGCTGACCCAGCACCCGGGCCAAGATCAACCGGACCCAGGGCTGTAGTAAAGGCAGCGATTCAGGGGGGCCTGGCTGAATCAACCGAAGTCTCGCTGACACGCACGCGGCCCGCGCAGAGGTCAATGACCGCGGAGTCCAACGCCATCGATGCTCAGTCGTCCTCTAGTGCGGCGGTGACCAATGATCAGGGGCAGGGGCGGTCGCTGGTCGACCTCGATGGCCCGGACGACTGGCATGGCCTCGTGAGTGCGCTCGATATCGGAGGCCTGTCCCGCCAGCTCGCGGAGCAGTGCGCGTTCGTTTCCTGGGACGGCAAGCGCCTGAGTCTCGCGTTGGATACAGCAGTGAGTAATCTGCGTGCAAAGGGGGCCGAACAGCGTCTTGGCGCCGCGCTTGCGGAGGCCATGGGCCGCGAGGTCACTTTGGCGATCGAAGCAACGTCTTCGTCGGTGGAGACTCCGGCACTGCGTCATGCGCGAACCGAGGCCGAACTTCAAGCCGACGCGGAGACGACCATGCGAGGAGATCCCGTAGCCCAGGAGATACGGCGCCGGTTCGACGCCGAGTGGCTGCCGAACAGCATTCGACCGACCGCGATGCGCACGAGCAATTGACGGCCGATCCGGACGGTATGACTCGGGACCGCCGGGTGGCATTCGGTTCGATGTAACCTACCAACACGAAAGAGGTGACGCGATGAAAGGTGGATTAGGTGGCATGCTCAAGCAGGCCCAAAAGATGCAGGAAGACCTGAAGAACGCCCAAGAGCGTTTGGCGAAGGAAGAGGTGAGCGGCGAATCCGGTGGCGGCATGGTGCGTGTGACCATGACCGGTCGGCACGAAGTGAAGCGCGTCGAGATCGACCAGTCGCTGATGGGTGACGATAAGGAAATGCTGGAAGACCTGCTCGCCGCCGCGATCAACGATGCGGTCCGCCGCGTCGCCGACAAGATGCAGGCGAACATGGCGGACCTGACGTCCGGACTCCAGCTGCCGCCCGGTATGAAACTGCCTTTCTGAGCGGATCACGCCTGACCCCGGACAAGAGCCGTCCGCGACGTGTCCGATCGCAGCCTACTCAATCAACTCATTGAGGCACTGCGCTGTCTGCCTGGTGTGGGCCCGAAGTCCGCTCAGCGCATGGCTTTTCATCTGCTGCAACGGGATCGCGACGCCGGCCGTCACCTTGCGCGGGTCGTCGCGGAGGCGATGGAGCGCATCGGCAACTGCCGGCAATGCCGGACACTCAGTGAGCGCGAACTCTGCGGACTTTGCGCCAATTCCGGTCGCGAGCGCGGTATCTTGTGCATTGTCGAACAACCTTCGGATATTGTTGCCATCGAGCAGGCGACGGACTATCGCGGGCTGTATTTCGTGCTGGGTGGGCGATTATCGCCCCTGGACGGCATCGGCCCAGAGGCGCTGGGGCTGGATCAGCTTCAACGGCGTCTGCATGACGGCACCGTCAGCGAGGCGATCCTCGCCATCAGCCCGACCGTCGAGGGTTCGGCGACGGCGCATTACATCACTGATATCGCCGATGGCAGTGGCGTGCGGGTCACGCGTATCGCCCATGGGGTGCCCTTGGGTGGTGAATTGGAGTTCGTCGACGGCGGCACGCTGGCGCATGCTTTTGCTGGACGAGCAGGACTCTGACCGAGCACGCCTGTCAGTCGGCTGGTCCATCCGGAACCGGTATCCGCTGTCGCAAACCAACTGGCCCTGTTTCTGGCAATCCCGATCAGGAGGCAATTCGTCATGTCCGATACTATCTTCGGTAAGATCGCTGCTGGCGAGGTTCCGGCTGATATCGTTTACGAGGACGAGCACGTCGTCGCCTTCCGCGACCTCAGCCCCCAGGCGCCGACCCATATACTGGTGATCCCGCGCAAGTCGATCCCGACCCTGAACGATGTTGCAGAGGCGGATGCCGAGTTGATCGGCCGGCTTTTTCTGGCCGCGGCCAAGGTGGCGGAGCAGGAGGGCATCGCCGATGACGGCTATCGTACGATCATCAACTGCAACGCCGGCGCCGGGCAGACGGTTTTTCATCTGCACGTGCACGTCATCGGTGGACGGCCGTTGCAATGGCCGCCGGGATGATTGTGAGCGGGCCGTATCCGGCTACTGTCATCGATCGGCCGATAGCCTGCGTTCGATTACGGCCTCGCATTGCCGCGTTCTGCACCAGTGCATGTCTTAGCACTTTCCGTGCCGGCGCCAAGGCGGTAGCATGCGCGGCTAACACTTGCTCCCGTATTGACGTCGACGGATCTCATCCTGCCCCATGTCTGCGCAACTACCTCCGCCGATTCCCGGCCTGGACTCCGCCGGCCCATCGGCCTCCAATTCGGTCGACGGTCCCGTGCTGGAGCTCAAGGCTGCCGCCTTCACGCTGCCCGTCATTCGTCTACTCGGGCTGGATATGGATGCGGTGGAGACGCAACTCGCACCAAAGGTGGAACAGGCGCCCGGATTCTTCCGCAATACACCGGTGGTGATCGATCTCGCCGCGTTGTCCGCGTCCGACGCCGACGTGGGCTTTCCGCAGCTCGTCGGACTGTTGCGTGGCCTTGGTATGATCCCGGTAGGTGTTCGCGGCGGCAGTCCCAGTCAGCAGGAGGCGGCCATGGGCATGGAGTTGGCCATCCTCGCCGACGTCAACAAACCCCGGCAGCGATTGGTTGCGGGCGTGTTCGATGCGTCGGAAGCGCGGGAGCCGGTCCCGGCCGAGGCGTCCAAGCCGAACGCGAGCCCCAGACAGGACGACGCACCGGCGTCGATGGACACGCACGAGTACAACGGCGGCGGCTCATCGACACTGATCGACCGACCCGTCCGTTCGGGTCAACGGGTCTATGTGCCTGGGGGCGACCTGACTGTCGTCGCCGCGGTCAGTTCTGGTGCGGAGCTGATGGCGGACGGCAACATCCATATCTACGCCCCCATGCGTGGGCGGGCGATCGCAGGGCTGAAGGGTGATACCGAGGCGCGAATCTTTTGCCAGGACCTGCAGGCCGAGCTGATCTCGGTCGCCGGCCACTACCGGGTCAGCGAGAACATACCGGCCGAACTCAAGGGCAAATGCGTTCAGGTCTTTCTTGACCATGAGGTATTGCGGATCGAGCCGCTTTGATGCGGTCGCTGATCTCGCAGGCATTGGAGTGCGGTGGGAAGTCGCGCTCCATGATCAATCATTGAAGGTTTTGGGGGAATAGTCTTTGGCCAGAATCATCGTCATCACCTCGGGTAAGGGAGGGGTGGGAAAGACCACGACGGCGGCCGCGATGGCCATGGGTCTCGCGCAGCGCGGGCATCGTACCGTCGTCATCGACTTCGACGTCGGTCTCAGGAACCTGGATCTGATCATGGGCTGCGAGCGGCGCGTGGTCTACGACTTCGTCAATGTCATCAATGGTGAAGCCAATCTGAATCAGGCGCTAATTCGTGATAAGCGTTGCGACAATCTCTATGTGTTGCCTGCCTCCCAGACCCGGGACAAGGACGCGCTAACAGAGGAGGGCGTCGGCAAAGTGCTGGAAGACCTCGGCAAGAGCCATGACTACGTGGTGTGCGATTCACCCGCTGGCATTGAGCATGGCGCGACCATGGCCATGTATTTCGCAGACGATGCGGTCGTTGTCACCAACCCGGAGGTCTCATCTGTGCGTGACTCCGACCGTATGCTCGGAATACTCTCGAGCAAATCCCGGCGCGCCGAGACCAATGCCGAGCCCATTCGCGAGTACTTGCTGTTGACCCGCTATTCGCCGGAGCGCGTCGCTCGGGGAGAGATGCTCAGCGTCGAGGACGTGCAGGAGATCCTGTCTCTGAATCTGCTCGCCGTCATTCCGGACTCCCAGGCCGTGCTCAATGCGTCCAACGCCGGCAACCCTGTCATCCTGGACAACACGTCCGACGCGGGGCAGGCCTACGTTGACATGGTTTCCCGTTACCTCGGTGATGATCTGCCGATGCGGTTCCTGGAGTCTGAGAAGAAGGGCCTGTTCAGCCGAATTTTCCGGGGGTGAGCCTTGATGAGTCTACTCGACTATTTTCGTAACGCCGGGCGTAACAAGGGTTCCGCCTCTGTCGCCAAGGAACGCCTCCAGATCCTGGTCGCACACGATCGCGCCGCCCGTGACCGCCCGCCCTACCTGCCAAAGCTGCAACAGGAAATACTGGCCGTGATCCGCAAGTATGTCGACGTCGATATGAACGCGGTCTCCGTCAATTATGAGCAGGAAGGCAGCCAGGAGGTGCTGGAGCTCAACATCGTGCTGCCGGAGAGTGCCGGGCAGGTTTAAAGATGGACAAGGCGCCGGCGCAGCGCAGCGTGAGCCGGCGCGCCGCGCCGGTTTGGATGATGGCCCGCCCGCCGCGCGGCGGTGTATCTGGTCACAGCCTTGATGTAACCCATTCGCGGGGCGTCCGCTCCTGACTCGGCCAACCAGATCAGCGGCTTAGGCCAGTAAAATCAGTGGGTCAGACCAGCAGGCGGGACAGTATGCCGCTGTAGATGGCCGACAGACTGTCCAGTTCGTCCACCCCGACGCATTCGTTGATCCTATGGATGGTTGCGTTGACGGGGCCGAGTTCCAGCACCTGTGCGCCGGTAGGCGCAATGAAGCGCCCGTCGGAGGTGCCTCCGCTGGTCGATAGTGTGGTGTCCTGGCCGGTCTCCGCCTCTATGGCGTTGCGGGCGGCCGTGACCAAGGCGCCTGCTGGGGTCAAGAACGGGGTGCCCGAAAGGCGGCAGTCCAGCCGGTAATCGAGGCCGTGGCGGGATAGTATCCTTTCTGTCCGCTCCCGTATGATCTCAGGCGTCAACTCAGTGGAGAACCGCCAATTGACGCGAACGCTGAGCTCGCCGGGAATGACGTTCTCTGCCCCGGTCCCCGCATGGATATTGGAGACCTGGAAACTGGTTGGCGGGAAGTGTTCGTTTCCCTGATCCCAGTGCTCTTTGCAGAGCGCCGCCAACACTGGCGCGGCGCGATGTACGGGATTGTCCGCCAAGTGCGGATAGGCCACGTGACCCTGCCTACCGCGAATGGTCAGGAGGCCGTTGAGGCTGCCGCGGCGACCGTTCTTGACGGTGTCCCCGAGCTGCTCACGGCTCGAGGGTTCGCCGACCAGGGCGTAGTCGATTCGCTCGCCGCGCGCGGACAGTGCCTCGATCACGCGCCGAGTGCCGTCGACGGCTGGGCCTTCCTCGTCGCTCGTGATCAGGTAGGCGATGGAGCCCTTATGGTCTGGGTGATCGGCGATGAATCGCTCGGTTGCCGTGATCATCGCAGCAAGTGAGCCCTTCATGTCGCAGGCGCCGCGGCCATAGAGTAGACCGTCGCGGATCTCCGGTTCGAAGGGGGGGGAGTGCCATTGCTCAAGGGCACCGGGTGGCACCACGTCGGTGTGTCCGGCGAAGCAGAAGAGGGGGTTGTCGCTGCCGCGCCGGGCCCAGAGGTTGTCCACATCGCCGAAGCGCATGGGCTCGATGTGGAAATCCAGCGCGGCAAGACGCTCGGCCATCCTCGTCTGGCAGCCCAGATCCTCGGGTGTGACTGAGGCACGGCGTATCAGATCGACAGCCAGTTCCAGCGTCGCCGAGGCGTTTTCGGTCATCGCCCGAAGATCTCCGCGTAGTCGGCCTCGGAAAAGCCTATAAAGCGCTTCACGCCGGTGTCCAGTATCGGGCGACGGATGATGGAGGGCGTCTCGAGCATGATCCTAATTGCCCCCGCCTCGTCCAGCCTTTCACGGGCCGCCGGCTGGAGCTTGCGCCACGTCTGGCCACGCCGATTGATCAGCCCATCCCAGCCGAGTTCATCGACCCAGCGGCGCAGAATAGCCTCGTCCAGACCCGCCTTCTTGTAATCGTGGAACGCATAAGCGATTCCGTGCCCGCCGAGCCAGTTGCGGGCCTTTTTGATGGTGTCGCAGTTCGGGATGCCATAGAGGATGGTCATCGCGCAAAGAGGTCGGTTCCGATCCTGTCCATTGAGGGACCTTTGTTGACAAGTGTCGCGGCTGCGAGTGGTCGCCGTTTCCGGTCCAAGACTCTATTTTCCACACAAACGCTTATGGATTAAGTATTTCCCGTGCGCGGCCTACCGCTTCCGTCTGATTGGTTGGCCGGGATGGCCGATTAACCGGTCTGGTCCTAAATGTCGCGCAGCAGTTCGTTGAGACCAACCTTGCCGCGGGTCTTTGCATCCACCTGTTTGATGATGACGGCACAGTACAAACTATGACTGCCGTCCTTCGAAGGCAGGCTGCCGGGAACGACGACCGCGCCGGGCGGGACGCGGCCGTAGACGACTTCGCTGGTCTCGCGATTGAAGATCTTGGTGCTTTGGCCGATGTAGACGCCCATGGAGATCACCGCACCCTCGCCGACGATGACACCTTCGACGATCTCGGAGCGGGCGCCAATGAAGCAATCGTCCTCGATGATCGTCGGAGCGGCCTGGACCGGCTCCAGTACGCCACCGATGCCGACGCCGCCGGACAGGTGCACGTTCTTGCCAATCTGCGAGCAAGAGCCGACGGTGGCCCAGGTATCAACCATGGTGCCGGAATCGACATAAGCACCGATGTTGACATAAGAGGGCATCAACACGCAGTTGGGCGCGATGTAGGAACCCCGGCGTGCGGTGGCCGGCGGAACCACGCGTACGCCACCTTCACGAAACTCCCGCGAGTTGGTATCGGCGTATTTGGACGGTACCTTGTCGTAGTAATTCGTGAAGCCGCCCTTGATGAATTCGTTGTCCTCGATGCGGAAAGACAGCAACACCGCCTTCTTTATCCAGTCATTGACTACCCAGTCGCCGGCTTGCTTTTCGGCGACTCGTAGCTCGCCGGTGTCTAGCCGCTCGATGGTGTCGAGGATGGCGTCGCGCACCAGCGTATCGACGCTGCGGGGTGTGATGTCGGCGCGGCGCTCGAAGGCCTTGTCGATGATGGCTTGGTTGTCGGACATGATCGGCTCCGTCGTCTCCTGTTATCGTCGTTGGCGGCCGGTCTAGAGACTGGCGCAATAGGTTTTGATGCGGCGTGCGGCGTCGATACATTCGTCCAGCGGCGGCACCAGGGCCATGCGGATGCGGTTGGCTCCCGGGTCGTTGCCGGCATCGTCGTCAGGCCGCCGCCGCGACAGGAAGCTGCCGGGCAATACGGTGACGTGTTGCTGGGCCAACAGACCGCGCGCGAAGGCGGTGTCGGCGATCGGCGTGCGTGGCCAAAGATAGAAGCCCGCCGCGGGACGGTCGACTTCGAGTACGCCATCGAGGATATCGAGCATCGCGTCGAACTTCTCGCGGTACAGGTCGCGATTCTTGATGACGTGTTTTTCGTCGCCCCAGGCGACCGCGCTGGCGTGCTGATGCTGCAATGGCATGGCGCAGCCATGATAGGTGCGGTAGGCGAAGAAACGCTCGATGATTCTGGCGTCTCCGGCGACGAAGCCGGACCGCAGTCCTGGCGCGTTGGAGCGTTTGGAGAGGCTGTGAAAAACCACGCAGCGGCGGAAATCCTCGAGACCCATCGCGGCGGCGGCCTGCAGCAGGCCGACCGGTGGGGCTTCCTGGTCGAGGTAGATTTCCGCGTAGCATTCGTCGGCGGCGATCACGAAGTCGTATTCCTGCGCCAGCAGGATCAGCCGCGCCAGCACAGTCTGATCGATGACTGCGCCGGTCGGGTTGCCCGGTGAACAGAGGTAGAGCAATTGGCAGCGGCGCCAGGTGGCGATGTCCACGGCGTCGAAGTCCGGGATGAACCCGTGCTCCTCGACGCAGGGCAGATAGTAGGGTATGGCCCCTGCCAGCAGCGCCGCGCCCTCATAGATCTGGTAGAACGGGTTGGGCATCAGCACCAGCGCGTTCGAGCGCGGATCGACCACGCTCTGAGCAAACGCGAATAGGGCCTCGCGGGTGCCGTTAACGGGCAATATGTGGCGCTCCGGGTCCAGTGCACTCATAGGCAGGCCGAATCGACGCTGCAGCCAGCCGGCTATGGTCTCACGCAATAGCGCAAGTCCGCGTGTGTTCGGGTACACCGCCAGCTGATGCAAATGGGCAAGCAGCGACTCGCCAATGATCGCGGGCGTTGGATGCGTTGGCTCGCCGATGGAGAGGGCGATCGCCGGCAGTTCAGGATTGGGCTCGATGCCGCCTGTGAGTGCCGCGAGTTTCTCGAACGGGTAGGGCTGAAGTGAGTCGAGATTCGGGTTCATGTAAGCTACTGTGGCGCCGATCGAGGCAGCATGGCGGTATCGCCGCCGACCGATGCATCAGTGGCGCCGACGGAGTCAGGCCAGTGAAAAACACGGAGCCAAACGCCCAGTATAGGTGAAGCGCTCACGGCATCCAAACCAAAACAGGGTAACCACCATGTCCATGGTCACCGGAATGCACCATGTCAGCCTGATCGTGGCTGATACCCAGCGGGCGTTGGTTTTCTACCGGGATCTCCTCGGATTGCCGCTGGATTCGCGGCGCCCGCAACTGGGCTTCGACGGCGCCTGGTTGCAGCTCGGCGCCCAACAGATCCATTTACTCGAACTGCCAAACCCGGACCCGGTTTCCGCTCGGCCCGAGCACGGCGGGCGTGACCGGCACGTGGAGATTGTGAAAGTATTGGCGTTGGACATTTGCTGAGGCACAGGGGCACGCTGCGAGCGCGCGAAACGGCGCCAATGGGCTTGATCGACGTTCTGAGGTGGGTGAATTGCGGATACGGCCGGAAAA
>JBATTL010000364.1:0-10874 GCA_049670525.1 Thiohalocapsa sp.
ACCAATGCCAAAGAGCGTCTGTACCAGCAGGCGATTAGCTTCTTCACGACGAACGAGACGGTTCTCACCGCGCTGACGGCATCCTTCTCCGGCATGTTCGGCCTTGCCGAGACCACGGCCACCGTTAACGCGATGAAGGACGGTGTCAGCCAGTCGCTCGAGGTGCTGGCCGAGATGGGCGGTAAGGTTCAGGAGGCCGCGATCAAGGCGGGTTACGGGCCGAGTATTCGAGCCGAGTCGGTGAAGAAGCTGGTGGACTCCGTCGTCAGCTATCAGACACATTCCCGCGAGATCATCGAGCAGATGCGCAAGGAGTCCACGCGCAATGCGGAAGAGATCCGAGACGCCGTTGAGGACGGCAAACAACGCATGGCCCGCCTCGCGGAACAGGGCAAGGCCGTCGTTGATGCCGGCGCATGACGCTGTCGTGAACGAGGCCATACCGATCGCCGCCGCCACGCCGCCTGCAAAGCCGGCGGCTAAACAGCCCTTGGACGGCGTCATGCTGGCCATGGATGTGGTCGATACCCTGCGGCGCAAGAACAGGATGGTTGAGCGCGAGCTGGACGTCGCGGGCCGTGCGCAGGATCTCAAGGAACGGCTGCGGAAGATCTACGCGGCCCAGGGTATCGAGGTGAGCGATGCCATCCTCGACGAGGGCGTCGCCGCGCTCAAGGAGGATCGCTTCGTCTACAAGGCGCCACCGGAGAGTTTCAGCGTCAAGCTCGCTCGACTCTACGTCAATCGCGGCGTTTGGGGGAAGTGGGTGCTGGGCGGGTTGGCGGCACTGGCCATCGGCTTCGCTGCCTGGCAGTTCCTGGTTGTTGCGCCACGCAATGCGTTGCCGGAGGATCTTGAGACCTTGCATGCCGAGGTCGTCGAACTGGCTCAGCAGGACAGCGCCGATCAGCGCGCGGGCAGCCTGCTTGCGACGGCCCGCCAAGCCCTGCGCGACGGCGATGAGAGCCGTGCGCGGGCGCTGTTCACGGAACTCGAGCAAATGCGTAATCAGCTCGAAGCAAGCTACAGCATCCGCGTGGTCAATCGTCCCGGCGAGCGCAGCGGTGTCTTTCGGATTCCCGACGTCAACGAGTCCGCTCGCAACCACTACGTCATTGTCGAGGCGATCGGACCGGATGGTCAGAATCTGAGTGTTCCTATCCGGAACGAGGAGACTGGCGCCACCGAGGTGGTGAGCAAATGGGGCGTCCGTGTGGACAAGCGCGTCTTTGATTCCGTTGCGGCGGACAAGCAGGACGACGGCATCATCCAGCGGGATATCTTCGGTCGAAAATCAAAGGGTCAGCTCGAACCCAATTACGAAGTGCCCACGACCGGCGCGGGGATCACGGCATGGTAAGCGTTCGGCATAACGGCACCGCGGGGACGCAGCGATGATCAGTGGACGGCAGGCCCTGGCGCAGATCGTCGGCGCGGAACGGGACAAGCAGAGCGAGTTAGCTGGTTTGGACCAGAAACTTGACGAACTTGGCCAGGAGCTCATGGCCCTGGAAAAACGCCGTGCAGACGACTATCGAGCCCTGGCTCGGGTCCGGGTCGATTTGGTCGACGACGGCACGCTGTCCGGGGCGCTGGATGCGGCGGAACGTCAGGTAGTCACCGTGCTCGAGCAGCGGCGACAGGCCGCCGAGACCCTTGAGCGTCAGCTCGATGCCGCACGGGCAGCGCGTGACGCCCTAAGCCAGGAGCGCGAAGCCCAGGCCGACCTGTTGGAGAAGGTGAGCGAGCGCTTGGACGACGCCGAGGCGGCCACGCAGGCGAAGTTGGACGCCGATCCGGCTTATCAAGCGCAGCGGGAAATTGCGCACGAGGCTGAACGCATCGCGATGCATGCCGAGGAGAAGGCGGCCGACAGCGAGCAAGAGCAGGGGAACAAGGGGACCGCATACCGCGCGGATCCTCTCTTCATGTACCTGTGGAATCGTCGCTATGGCCTTCCGGCGTACAAATCCGGCGGGCTCTTTCGTTGGCTCGATGACAAGGTCGCACGCCTGATCGGCTATGACGACGCTCGCATGAACTACGGCCGATTGTTAGAGATCCCGCAGCGTCTGCGTGAGCACGCGGACGCATCGAAACAGCAGGCCGACAAGGCTTTTGCGGAACTGCGTGCGTTGGATGACGCCGCCAGGGAAAGCGACGGCGTCAAGGCGCTGGAGCGTGATCAGGACGCAGAACAGGAGCGGCTCGAGGATGTCGATGCGCGCATCGACGAGGCGGAAACCGGGATCAATGACGTCCTCGAGCATCAGGCGCGGTTCGCGTCGGGCGACGACGAATACACCAATCAAGCAGTGGAGTATCTGACCGCTGAACTGGAGCGCGACGATCTGGCGGAATTGCGTCGCGATGCGCAGGCGACACCGTTTCCGGATGACGACCAGATCGTCAACCGCTTGCTGGACGCCGAGCAGGAGCGGCGGACACTCAGTTTCACCATCGAGAACCTGAAGCAGACCCGGACCAAGCAGCAGCAGAAGCTCCAGGAACTGGCCCAGCTCGAGCGCGATTTCAAACGCCAGCGTATGGACCGCGGCGGTTCGGGATTCTCCGATGGCGCGATGGTGGCGATGATGCTTGGCAACTTCTTGAATGGCATGCTCGACCGCGAAGCCCTGATGCGGGTGCTTGAGCAACAGCAGCGCCATCAGCCGCGGCGTGCAGACCCGACTTTCGGCTCCGGAGGCTTTGGCCGCGGTACGCCCTGGGGTGGGCTTGGTGGCGGACCTGGTGGTGGGCTCGGAGGCGGCTTGAGTCGAGGCGGAGGCATCGGCCGCGGTGGGCTCGGTGGCGGTGGAGGGGGCTTCCGCACCGGCGGTGGCTTCTGAGACGTTTTCCGTTCGCCTACAAAAAGTGCCAGCGAGCGCAGAGCCGCACAATGCAACTGTTGGCGCGACGCCTAAGGTGGCCGAAAAGACAAGCAAGCTGGCACGAAGTCAGCAGTTTGTCTTTGATCCGCACAGTCTGATCGCTTGCTCCCAGATTCCGTCGAAGCCGTGAAGGGAGAAGACCGGTTTCAACGGGCGGCCGTTGATCTCGACGACCAACCGATTGCCGCCTCGCGTCTGTTCCCGCAGGTTCTCGATATCGCAGGCTGGCGCCGAGCGTGCCTGCCGTCGCCGCCCGACAGACGAGAGGGCTTGATTGTGCGCGACCCAAAGCAGGCCACGAGTTTTTCGTGTACGCTCAAGGAATCGTCAACGAACTGGTCGAGCCGATGAACAAGAACAGCGACACCCTTGCTTCAGCACGTGCAACCGGCATGCGTCTGCGCGATGCGCGAGAGGCGCGTGGCTTGAGTCTGTCACAGCTGGCCGGGCTGACGGGAGACAGGCTCTCCAAATCACGCATCAGCAACTACGAACAGGGTTTAAGGCGGTTGCCGGTGGATGTCTCGCGAACGCTCGCCGCGGCGCTCGGCAACGTCTCCGCGGTCGAGTTGTTGTGTATGGAGCAGGATTGCCCCGGTGCGCAAGGGGACGAGGCGCAGTTGTTGCGACGCTTCCGCGAGGCAGACCCGACTGCGCGTCGGCGTATCTTGGAAGCAGCCGGACTGTCCGCCTAGAGAACGATCGGGGATCCGTCTGACTGGGGAATGGGCTGGGCAATGGGAAACGGAGCTCATCCAGAGCTGGCCATCGATTGTGAGTAGGCATCCCGATCTGTAGATCGCTGGACCGGGCATGTTCGCGCCCACAGATTCGGAAACGCATGCGTCACCCGTCAGGTCCGCGCATAGCGGTTCAAAAGCGCGTGCCAAACGCCTCTTTTTGTCTCGAACGGGGTCCCGGCGTTTGCTGGACTGGTCGATGGCAATCGTCGCCATTCGATCTGCCGGTGCGCGTCATCCAGTTCCGGCTGCACGCGACGTCGGAATTCTCGCTCCACGGTACCGCCGTTGAAGGCGACACAGCGAATATCCTGGTGCTCCCGGAAGAATGTTGCGAAGTCGTTGACCTCGATGCTGTCAGGCCGGATGTTGGCGTCCAGACTCCCGCGACGCTCGCAAGTGGCGATGACGTCCCAGAGCGCGATGCGGTTGGCGATCAGGGCCCTGGTACGCGTCTGATAGTCACTCTCGGTTGGTATGGACAGCCAGTCGCAGAGGATCGGCCAGAAGGCGTTGCGGCCGTGGCCGTAATACTGACCGTTTCGCAACGATGCCTCACCAGGCATCGAACCCAAGATCAACAGCCGCGGTTGCTCGCCAATCACCGGCGGGAGGGCAGTCTTCAGCGCGTTGGCCATTTCGTCAGCCTGACCCCCACGAGGCTGAAGCCTCGTACTCCCGGCGTCGAGGCGGCGAATAGGCGGACAGTATTTGCTTGTGCTCATTCGCCGGTGGTATCGCCGTCCGGCGCAACTGTCGGATCGAAGCTGTAGCCGAGGAGTTCGATGTCGCGGGCGAAGTGGTGAGCGACCAGTTCGCGGGTTTCGTCATTGTAGTAGCGGCGGTAGTCGTCTTCGCGGTCGCTGGCGCGACGCCGATGAGGCAGGGCGATACCGCGTAGGCCGATATGCTGGCAAACGGTCTGAAAATCCTGTTCCAGGCGTTCGTAGCGGCCAATAAAATCGGCCACGATATTGCCATGCAGGTCGATCAGGTAGTCCGTCTGCAGCTCGACCGATGTGTCCACATGAAACTGGTACGGGCGCTTTGGATCGAGTTTCCAGCGCAGGAATTCGGCGAAGTCGTCATGGCCACCGAGGTATTGGGGTCGCTCACGGCGGATATGGTGAAATGAGCTGACCTGCAGGTCCCAGGGGTTGCGAACGAACGCGAACTTGAACAGCGCATCGAAGTACTCCCGTGGCAGCAGCTCCTTGGCGGCGACAATCCTTGCATGCCGTGGGAACTTGGTACCAATGCGGTGACCGCTCAGGTGACTGAACCGGCTGCACAGGAAAATGGGCCAGTACCAAGGGTCCAACCAGCGCCGTGCAGCCAGCGCCGCTCGGACGCTGGTTCCGCCGGTTTTGGCGATATGCACGAATAGAAAACGGTGTTTGGTCGACAACAGCATGGGGTCGCATTGTAGCCCGGATGCTGCGCGCCGGATTCAGGATCGCCTTGAATCCTCGCTTCAGAAACGGACACTCCAAGGACCTTTCGACTCTGGAAGAGAGACTTCCGATGCTGGCCACGACTCTAGCGCCATAGCCGAGACCGCCTTTCGAGCCGGTATACTGCGCTGCGCATCCATCTACATCCCCATGCAGCCTCATCAGTGCAGCCTCGTCAGCGCAGCCTCACCGGAGTCGCCCCATGAACATCGGCACACCTCTGTCCCCCAACGCGACCCGCGTCATGCTGCTCGGTGCCGGTGAACTCGGGAAAGAGGTCATCATCGCGCTGCAACGGCTCGGTGTGGAAGTGATAGCCGTCGACCGCTATCCGAACGCCCCCGGCCATCAGGTGGCCCACCACGCGCGCGTGATCGACATGTCCGATGCCGAAGCCCTGCGCCGGCTGATCGACACCGAGCAGCCGCAGATCATCGTACCGGAGATCGAGGTCATCGCCACCGACGTGCTGGTCGATGTCGAGCGGGCCGGCCTCTGCGAGGTCATCCCAACGGCACATGCCGCGCGGCTGACCATGAATCGCGAGGGCATTCGCCGGCTGGCTTCCGAGGAACTGGAGCTGCCGACCTCCGCCTACGCCTTTGCCGACGACTTCGTCGAGCTTCAACGTCATGCCGAGGCCATCGGCTATCCCTGCATCGTCAAACCGGTCATGTCCTCGTCCGGCAAGGGTCAGTCCCAGCTGGAATCCGCCGACGATCTGCAGGCCGCCTGGGACTATGCCATCGCTGGCGGTCGCGTGAACCAGGGCAGGGTCATCGTCGAGCAGGTGGTGGAATTCGATTTCGAGATCACGCTGCTGACCGTGCGCACCGGTCCGGACGCGGCGCGGATCGAGACCCATTTCTGCGATCCGGTGGGGCATCGTCAGGTCAAGGGCGACTATGTCGAGAGCTGGCAACCCCAGCCGATGACTGCCGCGGCCCTGGAAGCGTCCAAAGACATCGCCCGCCGGATCACCGGCGCCCTCGGTGGACGCGGCCTGTTCGGCGTCGAACTGTTCATCCGCGGCGATGAGGTCTGGTTCAGCGAAGTCAGTCCTCGCCCCCACGACACCGGCATGGTGTCCATGGCCTCCCAGCGTCAGAGCGAATTCGATCTGCACGCCCGCGCCATTCTCGGCCTGCCCGTGGACACCAGCCGCGACGCGGTCGCCGCCAGCGCCGTCATCTACGGCGGCATGGATGCAGTCGGCATCGGCTTCGATGGGCTGGCCGAGGCGCTTGCAGTGCCGGAGTCGGACCTGCGCCTGTTCGGCAAGCCCGAGGCCTTCGAGCGTCGACGCATGGGCGTGGCGCTTGCCCGTGGTGCGGATACCGACCAGGCGCGACAACGTGCGGCGCAGGTCGCGGAGGCGGTGGTGACGCTGGCGCCCGTCAATGGCTGACAGCACCGACGGTTCGCAGACGCGTCAGGTCTCGTAGCGACAGCAGGCTCGTAAAGCATCGTGGCGAGGCCGTGCCGAATGGGTCGAGTTCGCGCGACCAGGCACAGCGGCCCCGGGGTTCCGGGCGCTTGGAGCAGGTGCCTCACGAGCTTCGCTCTGCTCGATGAAGACGACCGCGATTCGCAAGCGCTCTCCCTATGGCCCGTTAAGCTCGGCGCCGAAGCCTGGATCGTAATGCTTACAGAACTCCGTAGCCCCTGAACGCGAATCGATCAACGCGCAGGTGAAGCGACCGCGGTCGGAGTTGCCTCCGCCAGCAGCTCACGTGCTCGAACGAAGATGATCTGCGCGTTGGAATCAGCGCTACCGGAAGGGCCTTGTGTTGCCGCCCATTGCGCAATCAGGAATCCGAACCGTCGCAACCGCGTCGGCCGGTCGAACCAGCGCTTCAGGACTGTCAGCCGCGTGATCTCGGCGTGTCCGTCACGCTCGACGGCGTCGATGATTGATCGGAGCTTATCTTGCAAGTTTGAACCTCTGGGCGCTGGCGTATAGCAGTTTCGGGAACCCATCAGGGACCAAGCTCAACTCAACTGGACTACCAATTTCATCTGAGGCATCGCCGTTCTCCAGGCGCTGGACGCTGCAGACGCGAGGGAGTTTCTGCGTGTGCCACCGTCGAATCGGCTGGAGCAGCTACGCGGTGACCGACAGGGTCCGTGGAGCATCCGTATCAACAACCAACGTCGTCTCTGCTTCAATACGACGCCGCAGTCCCGACTCAATGTCCAGAAATACGACGAGCTGGAAAGGGCATAGCGGACAGTCGGTCCAGCGATTGCCATCGCGGTTTCTGCCCCAGCCGGTTGATGAGGATGCATCCCAGTCGGAGCATCCAAGATTCTCAGCACGGCGTCACAGAAAGATGACATCGATTCCCTTGGCCTGCGCCCGGTATTGACGGGACTTGCTAGACTGCCCCCAACGTTCTCCGACTACAGCCTCCGAATGCTCGCCGCGCGAACTGAACGGAGCCGAGGACTGAGACAAGCGCAAGGGACCACGATGCCGCCGCCTACCCCCAACGGCAAATCCCTCGAATCCTGGATTTGGGACGCCGCCTGTTCCATCCGCGGAGCCAAGGACGCGCCCAAGTACAAGGACTATATCCTCCCGCTGATCTTCACCAAGCGCCTCTGCGACGTCTTCGACGACGAGTTGAACTGCATCGCCGCCGAGGTCGGCTCGCGCAGGTCGGCCTTCGCACTCGCCAAGGCCGACCACGAGCTGGTGCGCTTCTACCTGCCGCTGGTCCCGGATGACCCCGAGCAACCTGTCTGGTCCGTCATCCGCAAGCTCGCGGACAGCATCGGCGAAGGCGTTACCACCCAGATGCGCGCCATCGCCCGGGAGAACCCGCTGCTGCAGGGCATCATCGACCGCGTCGACTTCAACGCCACCACCCACGGCCAGCGCGACCTCGACGACGACCGCCTTTCCAATCTGATCGAAGCCATCAGCACCAAGCGCCTGGGCCTGGACGACGTCGAGGCCGACATCATCGGCAAGAGCTACGAATACCTGATCCGCAAGTTCGCCGAGGGCGGGGGCCAGAGCGCCGGCGAGTTCTACACCCCGCCGGAAGTCGGCACCATCATGTCCCGCGTGCTCGCTCCGGAGCCGGGCATGGAGATCTACGACCCCTGCTGCGGCTCCGACGGTCTGCTGATCAAGTGCGAGATCGCGATGGAGGAAAGGGAGCTGGGACTCGCCAGTCCCCAAGATCAGACCGGGGGCAGGAATGCCCCGGCTCCCCTCAAGCTCTATGGCCAGGAGTACATCGCCTACACCTGGGCCATGGCCAACATGAACCTGATCATCCACGACTTCGAGGGCGAGATCGAGATCGGCGACACCTTCAAGCACCCGAAATTCCGCTGGCGCGGCAGGCTACGCACCTTCGACCGCGTCGTCGCCAATCCCATGTGGAACCAGAACTGGTTCACCGAGGCCGACTACGACAACGACGAGCTCGACCGCTTCCCCGCCGGTGCCGGCTTCCCCGGCAAATCCTCCGCCGACTGGGCTGGACCTCTACTTTGGCGGTTTAGTCCCGCCTCAATGTGAGGCGGCACTAAACTCGGTGGTTTCGCCGTGGATTACGCCGTACTGGTATGGCGCCGCCTTGATGCGGGCCAAACCCAGCAGGCGGTCGCGGATGGGATTGGGTGGAGCCGGGAGGCCGCCAAGAACTCCGCAGCGTTGCGCAAAATCGATATTGCTGCTTGGGCGATCGTTGGTACGACGTTTACGGATATCGTGCCAAACGAAGAAGAGTGGAACGTACCAGGCAATGGTACGGGCGTACCAGGGTCGCCGTTCTCCGAAAACCTCCTTCGCAACATCCTCGACTAGACCCAACCCAGCAACTCGAGCTGTGTCAGACGCGCGGTATGGGCGGTGGGTGTCGGTAAATTTTTCCGACACGCAAGTCCGCACGCTCTACAACGCTCGCCGCCTCTGGGAAGTGTTCAGCGTGCTGGTGATGCTGATGGGCTTGACGGAAAGTCCGTCAAGACGGTACTCAAGAGTCAAGTCCAGCCTCACATTGAGGCTGGACTTGAGCCATCAACAAGGTCAGACCCATCCTAGCCTGAACCGCCGAAATTAGCGGTGGGCGACCAACCGCAATTAGGGCGCAAAGCTGCCGCCGAAGCCCGCGGCATTCAATCTCTGGGTCAACGCTAAAAAACAGGCTCGTTGCACCAAACCAACCCAGATTGCTTAAAAATCGAGCTTGCGGCTATCTTCGGGTGGCGCGCGTCCGTGTGGGCGCGACAGAACCAACGGAGAGCAACGTGGCGAACATACCTGACGGAATGATCTCGGTAGAAGAGTTTGGAAAATTTAAAGGTATCGCGCCCGCGACAATCGTGGGGATGATCCGAGAAGGGTTCTATGTGGGGCAGAAAGTAGGTGATGAATGGTTTGTCGATCGGTCGGAACTCGAGGGGAAGCCCAATGAAGGGCAGCCCAAGAAGGCGTCAAAGCCGTCGGTGCCTGGGTCTTCCGCGAAGAGTACCGACCACCAGGGGGTCGTTGTCACAGATATCCAAATGCCTTTCGGGTCGATGGTCGTTTTCATGGTCAAGTGGGTCATCGCGTCGATTCCGGCGCTGATTATTCTGTTTGTGCTGTTCACGATCGCGTCGGCGCTTGGTGGCATCCTGATCGGCTTCGGGACCCGAGCTACTAACTTAACAAGCTCCGTTTTTTAGGCATAGGCTTCTGTGCAAAGGCGTGACAACCTCACCTAGGCAGCTACCGCGCCCGTCAGACCATGCGCTATTTTTGTGCCCGCACGCTCCATGGCCGGGAGGCTTGGTCAATACAACACCGGCTCGTCCGGGAATAGCCAAGGCGTTCTGCCGTAGCGCTTGAGTCCTCCCGACCGCCCTTCTGTTGGGGTGGACGTCATGACGCGCAACGCTCTGGCCGCGGCATTCGTAGTGCTTGCCGTTTACGGACGCTCGACCTCCAAGAGCAGATCAGCATGCTCGATCATCTGGTCCCGGACAGAATGACCAAGGGTCACAAGAAACAGTTGAGCCCCCTCGCGCCGCGCGAACTTCATCGCAGGCACGAAATCACTGTCGCCAGTGACGAGAACGATCACATCGACATGCCGCTTCAGGGTCAACGACGCGATATCAAGCCCGATACGCATGTCGGCCCCCTTCTGCTGGATGTTCGGAGCCAGATCCTCATGCGTGAGCGTCACGTTTTCGGACTTCTCTGGCAGAGACCGCCCCGGCACCTGCCAGCCGCGGTGCTGCAATTCGCCCAGCCGAAGCGACACGAACGACTGTCCAGCAAGCTGCGTCAGCATGGCTCGATTGTTTCGAGACAGATCCGTCTTGGAGAAGTCCACGCGCCCGCCGTTCAGAGGCTTACGAATGGTCCCAGCCAAGGGCGGAGCGTCGTAGTAGTAAATGCGGTGCAAGCGCAGTGCAACCAGGCGTTCGTGACTGCACAAGCGGTCGATGAACGCCATCAAACGGGCGCTATCGACAGGATTATCGCGGGAGCCGAGCTTGCGCTTCAGGAAGCCTGCATCGATCAGGACGGCGTAGCTCGACATGGGAATTAGTTGGCCGCGAACGCACGCGGAGCCGAGGCCCTCTTGGATTGTGGCGCGCGGGCGGCCGTTTTTTATCGGCTCTGAGTATATGGCCGCTAACCAGTCGCTACAACGAGACATCTGCGCTGTCGCGATTTTCGGCAGCCCGGCGCCCGCTGCCGTGAGCGCTTTGGCGGGCGAGGTGCCGAGACAGGGTCGGAAAACGGGCGAGCAGCGCGCTCGGGAGGGCGAACAGGCCCA
>JBATTL010000365.1:0-2327 GCA_049670525.1 Thiohalocapsa sp.
GTGGTGCGCTTCGACGAGACGATCAACTCCGAGTCCACCATCGCCCTGTTTGAGGAACTCGAGCGCATCAACCTCGTCGCCACCTGGATCTACGTCATCTGCGACAACGCCCGCTACTACCGATCCAAAGCCGTTCAAGCCTATCTCAAGACCTCGCGCATCAAGCTCGTGTTCCTACCGCCTTATGCGCCGAACCTTAACCTCATCGAGCGATTCTGGAAATTCTTCAAGAAAACGATCCTTTACAATCGCTATTTTGAGACGTTCGACGAATTCAAAGCGGCCTGCGAAAACTTCTTTGCCAATCCGGCGAGCTACCGGGGCGAACTGCGTTCGCTGCTGACGGAGAATTTCGAGATTATCGGTCAATGAAAAACCGAAAATCTGGTATTAGCTCGCTATAGACCAACAGTGCAGTAGCGCGGCTCGTCGGTTCCCAGTCAGGATGGCAGGCGACATCTCGCCGGCATGGGTTGTCGGCGGATTCAGGTGTGTCAGTTTCAGCGAACGGCCACCGAACCAGGTGCGATACCTGGGGTAGGCTGATGCGGGTCCCGGCGGGATCGCTACCAGGCGGCAGGCCGAGCGCCACAACGGCGGCGTCGCCGCGGACCAGTGGCGACCAAAATTGTCCGCCGGCGGTGTGCAGTTCGACCCTGGAGAAGGCTGCGACAATGGCTCCCTTCGCGTCGAAGAACCCGAGCAGCGCCGCGTCGGGTAGTGCGGCAATCATGAGACCAATGCGCAGGCCAACCGCGCCGGGAGAGCGGAGCCGAACCGCCGCGACATGGCCATCGCCCTGGGTCCGATGCCCGCGCGCAGGGGATAAGGCTTCTACTCCATCATCAACCGGAACAAGGCGCCCAAAGCCGAGATGCAACGGACCGGGAATCGACGCAGGGTCTGCCGTCCAGGCACGCTCCGTTGCGTTGAGGACGGGAAGTTCGATGACCGACACGCCAGCGCCGACCTGGGCGGGGTCCGCGGTGGCCACGGGTGCAACCAGGGGCGCGGTGCAGAACAGCGCGGCTAGGCCGTGGCTTCTCCACCGAGGTATGCTTCTTGCCATGCATGATCGGGTGAAAGCAGAACGCGGGTCATCGAGAGCTTATCTTGGCCCGCTAGGCACTAGCCTCGACATAAACCAGCCGCCGCTCAAGATGCTGCCCGCAACATGACTGCCCCCCAAGAGTTCATTCCCTACGCCCTTGCCGCCGACCAACTGATGGGCAAAGCCACTCAGGACCAGCTCGCCGATGTCGCCAGGCTGTTGGAACTCAATACCGGGTGGTACCGCCAGAGGTACGGCGATGTGCCCCAGAAGAAGCTTCTGGCGATGGTCAGAGCTGAAGACTTGACCGAGGATGGAAGACGCCTGCTGCTGCATCGGATGGAGAACCTGGTGTCGGCGCTGGCGGAGGTGATGGGTTACGCGGACGACGGAGATGAAGCGGTGCGGCACTGAGCGGGACCAGTGGTGCTGGATTCACTCATGGTCGTTCGCGCGATGTGAGAGGAACAACGATGACTTGGCTGGAATACTTTGTCGCATGGCTTCTTCTCGGCCTTGTCAATTACGGAATCAAACTGCTGAAGTACCACAACGCTTGGGAAAAGGACGGCAGCCAAGTGTACTTTGTCGCTGTACTGGTTACGGCACTGGTTTTCGGTCCAGTGGGGTTGTTGATCACTCTTATACGCTCGAGAGGGAATCCATTTAAGACGCTTCCCACGGATCGCGACTAGCTGCAAATGGCGCAACTCCACGCCCCCTTCAATCCATGACCAATCCCGATACCTTTGCCTACTGGGCGCTATGCCTGCCGTTGGTGCTCTCGCCCGTGGTGCAGGCCGACGACAGCTTGGGGCAACGGACGCGCTTCGGCGTGCCGATGTCTTGCGCGGCCTTTGCCCTTATCCGCAGTGCCGACTATCCTGAAGCCGTCCGGGTGTACGACGAGCGCCATGAGCCGCGAAGCTTCGAGGAGGCGGACCGGGCGGCGCTAGGTCTGCTTTGGCGACACCGACATGCGTTCGCGGAGGCGGTGGCCGCCACGGCATTCCGGGATTTGTTCGGACACCCGCCGACCGAGGAGGAACTGAGCGACGAGCGCAGCCGGTGGGTGCGCACGCTGATGAGCAACCCGGAGGCGGTCGGGGCAAACTGCGAGGCGTTGTACGAGATCGCGGGTCGGTCATGTCCTCCGCCACGGAGCGGGCAGTAGTGATCGAGTGGAGCGACTTGGACGCTGGCTCCGGGCCTCGGCATGCCCGCTTTCCGGCGGAGAGCCGAGCTACGTCAGACAGGGGCCGATATCTGCTGCCGA
>JBATTL010000366.1:0-1804 GCA_049670525.1 Thiohalocapsa sp.
GCCAAGCTCTACCCCTACCAAACCGACGGTGTCGCCTTTCTCGCTGGTCGCGGCCGCGCCCTGCTCGCCGACGACATGGGCCTAGGCAAGACGCTACAGGCGATCGCCGCGGCCTACTGGCTGCATCGCCACGACGCCGTGGAGCGTGTCCTGGTCGTCTGCCCGGCGTCGCTGAAGCTGCAATGGGCGCGGGAGATCGAGCGCTTCACCGGGACCGAGGCCCAGATCATCCAAGGCCCGGTGGCAACACGCGGCGTGCAGTATCGCAAGGGCAAGGGTTTCTACGTGGTCAACTACGAGTTGATGATGCGTGACCTCGGCGTCATCAACGCCGATCTGAGCCCGGACCTGCTGATTCTGGACGAGGCCCAGCGCATCAAAAACTGGCGCACCAAGATTGCCGGTGCGGTCAAGCAGATCGGTTCCCGCTTCGCCTTCGTACTCACCGGCACGCCGCTGGAGAACCGCCTCGAAGACCTTTACAGCCTGATGCAGGTCATCGATCCGCGGGTGCTCGGGCCGCTCTGGCGCTACATGGTCGACTTCCACATCACCGACGATCGCGGCAAGGTCCTCGGCTATCGTAACCTCTCCGAGCTGCGCCGCCGTTTGGCGCCGGTGATGCTGCGGCGCGACCGCAGCCTGGTCCGCGATCAATTGCCGGAGCGTATCGTCACGCGCATCGACGTGCCCATGTCCGGCCTGCAACAGGAGATCCATGACGACGCCGTGAAGGCGGCCGGTTCGCTCGCGCAGATCATGCAGCGCCGGCCGCTGACGCCGAGTGAGCAGAATCGCATGATGGCAGCCCTGCAGCGCGCACGCATGGCCTGTAACGCCGCGGCCCTGGTCGACCCGGCGTTGGCCGAAAAGAGCGTCGACAGCGCGCCCAAGCTCGACGAGCTGGAGACCCTGCTCGACGAGCTCTGCCGCATGGCTGGGCTCAAGGCCGTGGTCTTTTCCCAATGGGCGGTGATGACCGAGCTGGTCGAGCAGCGGGTGCGCCGGATGGGCCTCGGCAGTGTGCGCCTGCATGGCGGGGTGCCGACCGCCAACCGCGGCAAGCTGATCGACCGTTTCCGTGACGACGACGCGGTGCAGGTGTTCATTTCCACCGATGCCGGCGGCGTCGGTCTGAACCTGCAGAATGCCGCCGTGCTGATCAATCTGGACATTCCATGGAACCCGGCCATCCTCGATCAACGCATCGCGCGGGTGCACCGGCTCGGACAGCAGCAAAAGGTCCAGGCGGTGCTGCTGGTGGCGCCGGAATCCTACGAAGAGCGTGTGCTGGGTCTGGTACAGGGCAAACGCGCGCTGTTCGACAATGTCGTGGACGCGGATGCGACCGAGGACGTCGTCAGCGTTTCCAAGCGCCTGGCCGAGGTGTTGGCGGCGGATCTCGCGCCCGGTGCATCCGACGATGCGGTGGATCGGGCTGTCTCGCCGGACAGAACGGATGAAACCGAAACCGAAACCGAAACTGAATCCGACCCGAAACGGGACGCCACAGCGGCGAGTGCGGCGACTCCCTCGGAAGACGGGACGCTTCGCCCAGAGCTGGACGAGGCCGTACGCGACTGCGTCATTGCTCTCCAACAGGCCTTCGGCCAACGCATCGCACGCATGCTCGGGCAGCGCCAGCGAGGTGACGGCCCGGCCCCCGGTATGGGTGGTCTGCTGGTGGTGCTCGACCAGGTGACGGACAGCGACGATGAGATCGCCGGCGGACTGTCCGACCGGGTACCCGTGGCGCTGATCGATCGCCGAACGCTGGAGAGTCTGAACCGACTCGGCTCGGCAT
>JBATTL010000367.1:0-3818 GCA_049670525.1 Thiohalocapsa sp.
GACCCGTCAATGGCAACGCGTTTGCCGCTCAGTCATGCAATACCCGGCCGCCGACCGGGATCAGCGGGAGTCGATCGGTGGCACTGATTCTCGACGTCCAACGGGTCACGAATGCCGCAAGCGTTCCAGAACAGGCCGAATTCTTGTCCTGGGTGCGCGCAACCCTCTCCGGCAGCAGGGATTCGCCCGGCCAGGATGTGGAGTTGACCATTCGTTTGGTGGACGCGGCAGAAAGCGCGGCACTCAACGCAAAGTATCGAGGGCGCGGCGGTGCCACCAATGTGCTCTCGTTTCCGTTCGAGGCGCCGCCGGGCCTCGACGCCCGGACACGCGCTGCGTTGCCGACATTGCTCGGCGACCTGGTGATCTGCGCCCCCGTGGTCCTATTCGAGGCCGAAGATCAGCAAAAACCGCCAGCTGCACACTGGGCGCACATGGTCGTCCACGGGCTGCTGCACTTGCTGGGCCACGATCACACGGAACCCGCCGAGGCCACAGGAATGGAGAAGCTGGAAACGGCAATCCTGCGCGAGTTAGGATTCCCCCCACCCTACGAAGTACCACAAGGAACGCATGACGAGCGACCGATCTAGCCAGGGGTCGCGGACCGAAGACTGGCGCAAACGTATCTGCCAGTTACTGGGTCGCGAACCCGAGAACAAGGAACAGTTAGTCCAACTGCTGAGGGATGCGGAGCGCCGCGCCCTGCTGGACCGGGATGCGCTGGGTATGATCGAAGGCGTTATGCAGGTCTCCGACCTCCGCGTCGGCGACATCATGATCCCGCGCGCGGAGATGGTTGCGATTCGGCGCGACGACCCCCTGGAGCGTATCGTCGAGGTTGCCGTCGAATCCGCCCATTCGCGGTTTCCGGTCACCGGCGAGGACAGGGGAGAGGTCTTGGGCATCCTGCTCGCCAAGGATCTGCTCGCGTTTTGCACCGAATCCACCCGGCGCAGCGCCTTCAACATACGGGACCATGTGCGGGGCGCCGTGTTCGTGCCCGAGAGCAAACGATTGAACGTCTTGCTGAAGGAGTTCCGGGCGAGCCGAAATCACATGGCGATCGTCGTCGACGAATACGGCTCCGCCTCCGGGCTGGTCACGATCGAGGACGTTCTGGAGCAGATCGTCGGCGACATCGAGGACGAACACGACCACGACGAGGGCGCATTCATCTTGCAGCGAGGCCGGGGCGAGTACACCGTGAAGGCGAGAACCACGGTCGAGGACTTCAATGAGTACTTTGGCTGCGACCTTGCGGCCGGCGAGTTCGATACCATCGGCGGATTGGTCGTGAACGCCTTGGGACACGTTCCTACCTGCGGCGAGCGCGCCGACCTGGATGGTTTCCGGTTCACGGTCATACGCGCTGACAGCCGCCGCGTACACCTGCTCACCGCCAAGTTACTAAAGTCCCCGGCGCTGGCGGCCGAAACCGGAACGCGGGATGGCAGTACCGAGTGAAACTCGGCGTCGCCGGTCTGAGTTTTGTCACCCTGCTGGGTCTGAGCCTGACGAGCAGCGCGACCATTCCCGTCGACGGCGACCTAATCGCCAGTCGGCCCTGCGAGGCCCTGGCATCAATCAAGCGTGGCACCAACCCCGGCGATCTGATGCTCCAACCCGGCGCGCGCTATTCCGTCATCGGAAAGAACCGCGAGCACCCCAGCCACTATCTGATCCAGATCGATGCCGCGGCGTCGTCCCCGCGGTGGGTACCGGTGGACTGTGGACAGCTGGAGACTTCGGACGACGGCGAAGCGCCGCCCGGGGTTGCTCCCCCCGCACCGACAGCAGTCCCTGAGACCTCAATGGCCGAGTTGGTCGCGGACCCGCCGATGCAGCTGATGCTCGCGGCAAGTTGGCAGAACGCCTACTGCGAGCGCAGCAGTCGCCGCCCCGAGTGTCGCAGTCTCAATGCCGGCGACGCAGCCGCCGTACGGTTTTCGCTGCACGGGCTTTGGCCGCAGCCCATCGGTCAGAGTTTCTGCGACGTATCGAGCAGGGATCGCCGCGACGCCGAAGACGGACGCTGGAGTGATCTGCCGCGTCTCGACTTGACACCCGCTACCCGCGCGCGGCTCGATGCCTTGATGCCGGGCACCCGCTCGCACCTCCAACGTCATGAGTGGACAAAGCACGGAACCTGTTACGGCACCGATGCCGAAACCTACTTCACCGACTCCCTTGCCTTGGTCGAACAACTCAACGCGAGCCCCGTGCGGGCGCTATTCGCCGACAATGTGGGTCGCCACCTCAGCGCCACCGAGGTCCGAAAGGTCTTCTCAGGCACCTTTGGTCGTGCCGCGGGTCAGCGCCTGCGCCTCGCGTGCAGAGACGGATTGATCACGGAACTGCGCATTAGCTTGAAGGGTGCGCCGGGCGGCCGGGCAGACCTTCGCGACTGGTTGCGCGCGGCACCATCCAAGTCCGGCGGATGTAGAGGTGGACGCGTGGCCGGGGTGGGATTGGGGCGGCATTGAGCCCGTCGGTCCTAGACCTGCGGTCAGCGTCTCGTCGTGAAGCTTCCCAAACACTGAGTCGCAGCGGGGAGCCAGTCCCCGCCGCGATCATATCCGGTCAAACGTTGCGAGCATCCATCATGCGCTCAATGATGGGCTGCAGGATCACTTCCATCGCGAAACCCATCTTGCCGCCGGGCACGACCATGGTGTTGCGCCGTGACATGAACGAGTCGTGGATCATGCTCAGCAGGTATTGGAAATCCACGTCCCACGCCTCGGGCTCTTTGAAACGGATGATGACGAAACTCTCGTCCGGCGTCGGGATATCCCGGGCGATAAACGGATTGGAGGTATCCACCGTCGACACACGCTGGAAGTTGATGTCCGTCAGCGAGAACTGCGGAGTGATATGACGGATGTAATCGGGCATACGTCGCATGATGGTGTCGACGATCGCCTCGGCGGAATAACCACGCTCCAGATTGTCGCGGTGGATCTTTTGTATCCACTCCAGATTGACAATGGGGACCACGCCAACGCCGAGATCCACGTGCTTGGCGACATCCGCGTCCTCGGTCACGACCAAGCCATGCAAGCCCTCGTAGAACAGCAGATCGGTGTCGTCGGGGACATCTTCCCAGGGCGTGAATTGTCCTGGTTTGAGATCGGTGCCGAGACGCGCGTTATGTTCCGCCGCCTCTTCATCGCTATGCAGATAATAGCGCTTGTTTCCGCCGCCGGTGTCGCCGTAGGACGAGAACAGGTCCGCGAGCAGATCGAATCGATTGGCTTCGGGACCGAAGTGACTCAGGTTTTGGTGCTCCGTGGCGGCCTTGGCCATCTCGGCCTTCATGTCGACGCGGTTATAGCGGTGGAAGCTATCGCCTTCGATGACTGCCGCCTTGATGCCGTCGCGGTAGAAGATATGCTCAAACGCGCGCTTAACGGTGGTGGTACCCGCCCCGGACGAGCCGGTAACGGCAACAACTGGATGCTTCTTGGACATTCGATACTCCCCGTCTATTTGGTTATTTGGATCGCGCCCGCGGGCATCGCGCCGCGCCCGTCAGGCCTTTTGTGATTGGATCGGTCCCAGATCTCCCGTCCTCTCGAAGAGTCATCCCGGTCGCACCTAACCCGGAAAGCGACCTGCTCGGATGCCGAAATCTGCGGCCAGCGTACATGCGGATTAACTAATATATCACCATCCGGCGGGGACCGTTAAAGCCAAGCGGCGCGCTCGCCCTCTCACTCGGAGGGCAGAGGACAGGTTGCCGCATGCAGGGATACGCAACACGCGCCGGGCGTGCTCAGACTGCGGCGGGCTGGAGGGCGCCGCCTGGATCGTCC
>JBATTL010000368.1:0-3192 GCA_049670525.1 Thiohalocapsa sp.
GAATGTGGATCTGCTTCCGCGCATCATCTATCCGGACGTGCGTGTGCGCGTCCTCGATGCGGGCGTCCCGGCGCGCGTGATGGAAGACGAGGTCACGCGCCAGCTCGAGGAACAGCTTGCGATCACCGAGGGGGCGGTGGCAATACAGTCACGCAGCAGCGAAGGCCGCAGCGCCGTGGATCTGTCCTTCCGGTACGGCGATGACGTCGACCGAGCCCTGCGTGATGCCAGTTCGCGGCTCGATCGCGCCAAACGCTTTCTGCCGGACAGCATCGAGCCGCCGGTGATCTACAAGCGCGACCCGTTCCAGCTGCCGGTGGCGGAATACGTCATCAGCTCACGGCTGCTCGATCCGGTGGAACTGCGCGGCTGGGTGGATTACGAGCTCAGCCCGCTGTTACTGCCCTTGCCCGGCGTCGCCGCCGCAGAGGTCGGAGGAGGTCTCGATCGCGAGGTGCGCATCGTAGCCGATCAATACCGACTGGCCGGCGTGGGGCTCGACGTGCTGGACCTGGCGGACCTCCTGCGCGAGGCGAATCGAGACGTCCCGGCGGGTCGGCTCCTGATGTCGCAGGGGGAGATCAGCGGACGCACCGGCGGGCGCTTTGAGTCGGTGAGTCAGATCGCCGATCTACCATTATCGGCCGAGGGCCGGCGAGATCCACTGAGCCTGCTGCGGCTGGGCGAAATCGCCAAGGTTTTCGACGGTGCCGCCGAGGAACGATTGCGCATCCGCCTCGACAACGCCCCCGGCATCAAGCTGTCCATCCAGAAGCAGCCGCTGGCCAACACGGTCTCGGTCGTGGACGCGGTCGACGAGGAGTTGGCGCGTCTGACGGATCAGGGCCAGATCCCAGACGACGTGCAGATCAGCAAGGTCGATGATCAAGCACGCTACATCCGCCAATCCCTCGGCAACGCCGTCGGCGCGGCGCTTGGCGGCGCCGCCCTGGCCATGCTCGTCGTGTATCTATTCCTGGGCAGCCTCCGGCGCACCCTGATCATCGGCAGCGCCATCCCAATCGCCGTACTGGTCACATTCGTCCTGATGTCTGCTTTTGGTCTCACCTTCAACATCATGACCTTGGGCGGACTGGCACTCGGTATCGGCATGCTCGTGGACAGCACCATCGTCATGCTCGAGAACCTGTATCGCCATCAGCGGCAGGGCGAATCCGGTGTCCCCGCGGCCACCAACGCCGCGCGCGAAGTCACCAGCGCAATCGTCGCGTCGACCTCCACCAATCTGGCCGCGGTATTGCCATTCCTGTTTATCGGCGGACTCGTGGGCCTGCTGTTCCGCGAGCTGATCTTTACCATCTCCGCGGCCATTCTGGCCTCGATGGTGGTGGCGCTGACTTTGGTGCCGGCCCTCGCCGGACGCGTACCAGCGAACCGCGAGGGGTGGATTCGCCGTGGCGTCAATCGCGCGATGGAGGCGTTACAGGACGGCTACGCCTGGGTCCTCACCAGGCTTCTGCCCTTTCATTGGCCGATCATAGCGCTGTTTGTCGCATCCTTGGCGCTGACCGTGCCCGGTGTCTTCACCGGCAAGCAGGAGTTCCTGCCGGAATTGGATGAAGGCGACGTGCGTATCAGTCTGACCGCGGACACCGGCATCAATATTGAGCAAATGGACGCACTGGCACGCCGCGTAGAGAGCATCGTCGGGGACCAACCGGAAGTCAGCTCCGTCTTTACCACAGTAGGCGGGTTCGTCTTCGGGCGATCCAGCTTCGAAAACAGTCATCGCGCCAGCCTGCAGGTGCAACTGTCGCCGATCGACGAACGCGGGGGAATCAGCACCCGGCAATGGATCGACCGCGTCAAAGCCGAGGTCGCGGACGCCCACATCGCCGGACTCAAGGTGTACCTCTATACGCGCGGATTGCGCGGAATCCGCTTCAACCGCGGCGACGACGACGTGGGACTGCGGATCAAAGGTCCGGACCTGAACCGACTCGTGCGCTTGGCCGATCAGGTCGTTGAACGCCTGAATGGCGTGGAGGGCCTGCGCAATGTGCAGCATTCAAACCAGGACGTCACCCAAGAGCTGTCGATACGCCTCGACCGCCGCCGAGCCGCAAGCTACGGTCTGGACGTTGACCACGTTGGGAGCGTGCTGCGCTACGCACTCGAGGGCCGCACCGTCACCGAGTACATCGACGGGGACCGCAGCATCGACGTGCGGCTGCGTCTGGATCGAGACGACGTTGGCACGCCGGGTGACCTGGAATCGATCATTCTGTTCAGCAAGACCGAGCCCCGCACCCCGATTCGCCTCGGCGACCTAGCGGAGGTGCAAATCCTGCCTCAGCCGACGGAGATCCTGCGAGACCGCCAGCAGCGTGTCGTGGAGATTTCCGCTTCGGTCGGCGGCGACCTCACCCTGGAGCAGGCCATAGTCGCGGCACTGACGGCAGCGGCGGAGCTGGACCTGCCGCCCGGCTATCTGCTGTACGAGGCCGGCAGCCTGGAGACGCTGAAGCAGGGACGGGATCTGGGACGGATGCTGCTGGCGCTAGCGCTGTTTCTGGTGCTGGTGGTCATGGCCGTGCAGTTCGAGTCACTGCGCAACCCGCTGATCATCATGATCTCGGTGCCCTTCACGCTGATCGGCGTCGCACTCGGTCTGCAGTGGACAGGGACGGCGCTGTCCATGCCCGTCTGGCTCGGGCTTATTATGTTGGCCGGCATCGTCGTCAACAACGCCATCGTCCTGGTGGAGTTTATCGAGATCCGACGTCGCGCGGGGGACGACAAACGCGCGGCAATCATCGCAGCCGCGCGGCTGCGGCTGCGGCCAATACTGATGACAACGCTGACAACCGTCATCGGCATGCTGCCACTGGCGCTGGCTGTCGGTGAAGGCTCTGAGATGCTCCAACCCCTGGCGTTGGTCATCGTTTGGGGGTTGAGTTTCTCGACCCTCGTGTCTTTGCTGCTGGTGCCGATGATCTATCGCCTGCTGGGTCCAGGAGTGTCGCCGAATCGGAACGGTCGGGACCGCGTCAAGCACGCCACTAAAATCGACGCGGACGATACCGGCCCGCGATGACAACCCAGGCGAGGCGCGGGGATTGAGCTTAGAAGAGCGCAGCAACCGCAGCCGAACCGCCGGTGCGCTGGCCTGCCCTTCCCATGCGACTCGCTGACCTGGACGAGCGCCTGGATGATCGCGGCTGCTAGTAC
>JBATTL010000369.1:0-8742 GCA_049670525.1 Thiohalocapsa sp.
GCAATGCCGAGTGGCGCGGAGGATTGGGCGCCTCGGTCGACGAGAATCCGCTTGTCGCTTGCGCATCCGGGTTGCTTGGCGCAGCGGCGCAACTGCGCGTCACGTTCGCCCACAGTAACCCATCCGAACTTCTCGAGCGCCTGGCGCGGCAAGTCCGGGAATTCGAAACCTGTGCCCGCGCCAGGGGGATAACCGACGCAGTGGTACTGCCGGCACGCTACGTGCTCTGTGCCACGCTCGATGAGTCGGTGCTCGCGACGCCATGGGGTAGCGAGAGCGTCTGGGGCTCACGCGGACTACTGATCAGTTTCCACAACGAAACCTGGGGTGGCGAGAAGTTCTTCGACGCGCTGGATCGTTTGTTGGCCTATCCCAGTGGCAACTTGAACCTCCTGGAGCTGATGTACCTATGCCTATCGTTGGGTTTTCAGGGTCGGTATAGCGTCCGTGACGAAGGACACAGCGAGCTGGAACGAGTCCGAGAGAACCTGTACCTGGCGATCCGTAGTCAGCGCGGTGAGCCCGAGCAGGAGCTGGCCCCAAACTGGCGAGGGTACGCTGAGCGCCGTGATCCGCTGCTGCACCAGCTTCCGCTTTGGGTGCTCGCAGCGGTTTCCGGCATTGCGCTTCTTGGATTGTTCAGTGCGTTTACCTTCGCACTGCATCGCGCATCCGATCCCGTATTCTCTGGCCTGGCGCAGATCGGCAGAAGCATCCCCGCGTCCGTTGGTCGGCGCGAAGTCACGCCTATCGCGGACGATATTGTCGAGACGCCGGCGACCATTTCAGCGTCTCTGAGCTTGCGCATTCTGCTCTCCGAGGACATTGCCGCCAACCGACTGGAGGTCGTTGATCGACCTCTTGGCCAAACGGTGGTCTTGCGCGGCGATGGGTTGTTTCCTTCCGGTAGGTCCGAGATGAGGCCCGAGTTCATTGCCCATATGAAGCGCATCGGTGAAGCGCTGCTGCAGTTGCCGGGTCCGGTGTTGGTGACCGGGCACACCGACAGCGTACCGATCAGGACGCTCCGCTTTCCTTCGAACCAAGTCCTGTCCCAGGCCCGCGCAGACACGGTGCTCGGTTTGCTGGCCGATGCCATGGGTGGCAGCGGGCGACTTCGGGCCGAGGGGCGGGCCGACACAGAGCTTCGAATCCCGTCGAATTCCAAGGACGCCCGGAATCGGCGTGTCGAAATCACCTTGATGCCCGAGTCGGCGCGGCCAGCAGGAGCCGGGTGATCGGATCTATGAACGCCGGCCGCCATCCCCGTCACGCGCAGTGCCAGCCGCCAACCAATCGGGTGCGAAGGGATTCAGTAACCCAATGGCGCGGAGCCGCGGCGCGCGTTGATCAGTCTTACCGATGGTTGCATCGGAACGCCGACCAGGCCTCGGCGAGCAGGTAACTCGAAACAAACGAGCCGATGAAAAAGCTGTTCGCATTCGTTGGGAAACGCTGGTTTCTGAGTCTAGTCGGGACTTTGGCCTTGGCGGTGCTAATCTGGTTTGGTGGCGATCTGATCGGTATTGGCGGGCGCACGCCGTTGGCATCGCCCGTGGCGCGATTATCCGTCATCGGGGCCTTGTTCGGCGGTTGGGGAATCTGGCAGATCGGTGCGGCTGTGCGCGCACGCCTGCGTAATCGACAATTGGTTGATCGGTTATCCGAATCCCGTGCCGATGAGATCGATCCAGCTCAGACCGCCTCCGCAGAAGAACTCCAATTGCTCGACGAGCGTTTTCAAGACGCCCTGCGCCTGTTGAAAGGGTCGGAAGTGAGACACCGATTAGGGGGGCGTTGGGTTTACCAACTACCCTGGTACCTGATCATCGGTCCGCCCGGCTGTGGCAAGACGACCGCACTCTCCAATTCCGGACTGCGTTTTCCGCTTTCGGACCAGGTTGGTAAGGATCCGATCCAAGGTGTAGGCGGCACGCGCAACTGCGATTGGTGGTTCGCGGAGGATGCGGTTCTGCTGGATACCGCCGGTCGCTACACGACACAGGACAGCTACGAGCAAGTGGATAGTGCCGCTTGGAAGGGCTTTCTCGGGATGCTGAAGAAACACCGCCCGCGGCGTCCGATCAACGGCGTCCTGGTGGCGGTCAGCCTGGCTGATCTGTTACAGCAGTCACCCCCCGAACGGGCGGCCCACGCAACCGCAATCAAGCAACGGCTGCAGGAACTGTATACAACCTTCAAGATCCGTTTTCCGGTGTACGTCCTGTTCATGAAGGCTGACCTCGCTGCAGGTTTCATGGAGTACTTCGCCGACCTTGGCAAGGAAGCTCGTGAGCAGGTATGGGGCACGACACTGCCGCTGGATTACGAAGGCGTTGGGCCGGCACCCGTCGACGGATTGCGGGAAGAATACGATGCCTTGCTCGAACGATTGACCCAGCGCCGGCTGGCCCGTTTGCAGGAAGAGCGTGATCCACACAAGCGGGGCCTGATCTTCGCTTTTCCGGAGCAGTTCGGGGCGCTTAAAGAGTCCGTCGATGAATTCGTACGCGACGTCTTTACCCCGAGTCGCTATGAGGTTCGCCCATTGCTGCGCGGTGTCTATTTCACAAGCGGGACCCAGACAGGGACGCCGATCGACCGCGTACTCGCCGGAATCGCCTCGAACTTCGGTCTGACAAGACCAGGCCAACAAGCGTTCGAAGGGACCGGGCGGGGTTATTTCCTAGCGAGGCTGTTTCGCGATTTGGTCTTCACCGAGGCTGGTCTGGCGGGGCTCAACCCACGTCTTGAGAGCCGCCGCCGCTGGTTACGCAGCGGGGCCTATGCCGGAGCCATCGCCCTGACCTTGCTTACCGCGGCGGCTTGGACCACCAGTTACAGCCGCAACCGCGCTTACACCGAAGACGTCGATAAGGCGATGCTCGAAATTGATGCGCAGCTCGATGCGTTGCCATTGTCCGAGCGCGACCCGGTTGCCTTGTTGCCGCTTCTCGACGCGGCTCGGAACCTGCCCGGAGGTTACGCCGATCGCGATCGCGGTCGACCCTTGCTGTCCGGCCTCGGCCTCTATCAGGGTAATAAACTCGGCCCAGAGGCCGAGCGCGCCTACCAACGGATATTGCGCAATGCGCTGCTCCCGCCGGTCATTCTGCGCCTGGAAGATCAGGTTCGCGAAGCCGGAGGCAATCCCGAGTTTCTTTATGACGCCCTGCGTGTGTATCTGATGCTCGACAGTCCAGAGCATTACGATGCGGAGACCGTTCGGTATTGGGTCGGTCGAGATTGGGAGCGCAATCTGCCAAGAGCGATAACGACTGAACAGCGCGAATCGCTCAAGGATCATCTGCAGGCGTTGTTCGAGCAACGGCCAGCGCCGCTGCCACTGGATCTGGATGGTGCGTTGGTCGCGCAATCCCGCGATATTTTGAATCGTGCGCCGCTTGCCGAGCGTATTTATGAGCAGCTCAAGCGCGATGGCGTCGGGGCGTCGTTTCCGGATTTCTCCATTGGTGACGCGGCCGGCGATTATGCCAAATTGGTCTTCGAGCGCCGCAGCGGGCGGCCGCTCAGCGATGGCATCCCCGCGCTCTATTCCTACGAGGGGTATCATCAGGGTTTTGCCGAGCAAATTAGGCGACTCGTCACCGCTACCGCCGATGAGGATTGGATTCTCGGCGCCCAAGCGAGTTTGGACTCCGGCTCGGAGCAGACCCGTCGCCTTGTCGACGACATTCGGCTCCTGTATTTGCGCGACTACGTCGCCGCTTGGACTGAGCTACTGCAAGATATCGATATCGTGCCCCCGCGCGACATGCATCATGCCGCTGAGATGGCCCGTATCCTCGCTGATCAGGAGCAATCTCCGCTACGACGATTACTCGTGGCCGCGGCGAGGCAGACGGAACTGGATCGCCGCATCGTCGAAGCCGAGCAGGGCGACACTGCCGAGGACGGGCCCCAGCCCGGCTTCCTGGCACGGGTCGACCGCTATTTCGGTGACGACTTGCAAACCAGTGATCCAGTCCTCGAAGAGGCTGCGCCTGAAGCCTACGTGACGCGCAGATTCGACTGGCTGCATGATCTGGTGACCGCGGGAGACGGACGGGCCGCGCCGATCGATCAGGCGCTCGCTCTCCTTGATCAGATGCATCTGCATCTCAAATCTGTCGGCGCCGCGGCAAGTTCAGGTCGAGGTGTGCTTGCGGCCGGAGAAAGCGCCGAGATCGCCGATGTGACGCGTGTGGCAGCCGAAATGCCCGAACCTGTGTCCCGCGTCATGGCGACCCTGGCGCAAGATAGCGCGGATATCGTCTCCGGTGGTATGCGTGCCCAGCTGAACCGCATTTGGACGGCCGAGGTCCTGCCTTTTTGCCGCGAGGCGATCCATGATCGATATCCTTTCGATCGCGGCAGTTCCCGCGAGACGACCCTGCATGACTTTGGCCGCGTGTTTGGGCCGGACGGGCTGCTGGACGCGTTTTTCAAAGAGAATCTCAGCCAATTGGCGGATACGTCCGGTTCGCGCTGGCGTTGGCTCGGGAGCGGAATCGGCATTTCGGATGACGTGCTGGCGCAGTTCCAGCGCGCGACCGTGATCCGCGAGGCCTTCTTCTCCGGCGGCGCGAAGCTACCGGCAGTGCAGTTCGAGCTAGAGCCCTTGGCGTTGGACGCCGAGGTTCAGCAGCTTATTCTCGATATCGGCGGGCAGATCGTCGACTATCGCCAAGGCCCTCCAATTCCGAGTCAACTGCAATGGCCATCGCCCCTGGTGCCTGGGAGGGTCCGGTTAGTGTTCGTTGATGGGGCGGGCGGGCGACCAAGCCGGACCTATTCAGGGCCCTGGGCGTGGTTCCGGCTACTGGACTCGGCGAGTATGCGATCCACCAGTCAGCAGGAATTGTTCCGGGTGAGTCTCTCCCTCGCGGGCCATAACGCCGAGTTTGAGTTGCGCGCGGTGAGCGTACGCAATCCGTTCAAATTGAGCGAGCTGAGGGGGTTCCGATGTCCGGACCGCTTGTGACCACCACGCCTGGAGCACCCGCCGGCTTCTTCGGCAAATTACCGGGACAGGGCGACTTTCTCACTCGGCGTCTGTCCGCGGACTTTCTTCAGATCTGGGACCCCTGGTTGCAGGCGTCCGTCTCGGAGAGTCAAACCGCGCTCGGCGAGGCCTGGCTCGATGCCTATTTGACCAGTCCGATCTGGCGCTTTGTACTCACTGCCGGGGTCGCCGGCCAATCTCCCTGGGCTGGCTTGATGATGCCAAGCGTGGACCGGGTAGGGCGCTATTTTCCGCTCACCGTCGCCTGTCCACTGCCCGATGGTATGACCCCGTTGCTTGCGCTGTCCTCCGCCGCGGATTGGTTCAACGACACGCAAACGCTGATGCTCGACGCGTTGGAAGGGGTCATGGGCGTCGACGAGCTGGATGCACGCCTGCTGGCGCTGCCGCCGGCTCAGATCGCCACTTCCGCACTGGCCAAAGCCGACGAGCCTGTCGCCTGCGACACACTGGGCTGGCGCCTGGCGCTGCCGGATCCCCGATCTGCACCGGACTTGATGCCCGGTCTGCTACATTGCGCCCTGTCGGACCTGTTCTTTGCCTACAGCCTCTGGTGGTCGGAGGGTTCGGAACGCGTGGCACCATCCCTGCTGGTTTGTCAGGGCCTGCCCAGTGATCCAGAATTCACCACGCACTACACCGGCGACTGGGCGGCTGGCCAGTGGTGGTGTATCGGCGATTCGTCCGCGCGGGCGCAGCGGAGCGACGAGCAATGACCGCGGCGAGCCAGGGCATGCGCCGGCTGTCTGCAGCTGCAACGCATGCAGGCGTCGTGCGGACTGTCAACCAGGACGCGTTTCTTGAGCGATCGGACATCGGTCTATGGGTGGTTGCGGATGGCATGGGCGGCCATGCAGCCGGGGAGAAAGCCAGCGCGCTTGTCGTCGAGTCGCTGTCACGGTTGCCGGCGGACGACCTGCTTGGCCGATCCGTTCGGCGGGCGGAATGTTTGATCTCGGAAGCCAATCGGCGTCTGATCGATGAAGCCGACGCCAGCGGTGAGCCAGTTATCGGAACGACGGTGGTGGCGCTTCTCGCGGCCGGTAACGCATGCGCTTTGCTGTGGGTTGGAGATAGCCGAATCTACCGCTTGCGCGGCAATCGGCTTGAGCAACTCACCGTCGACCATACGGAGGTTCAACAATGGGTTACCGAGGGCAAGCTGTCCGTCGAGGAGGCGGAAACGCACCCCTACGCCAGCGTGTTGTCGCGGGCGGTCGGCGCCGAAGACGCGCTCAAGGTCGACGCCGCGATCGAAACGCTAATGGATGGCGATCGTTATCTTCTCTGCAGTGATGGGTTGACCAAAGAACTGAGTCCGACCGACATCCAGGGTGTTTTGGGATGTAGCGATCCCGAGGAGACCGTCCGGCTATTAATTGAAAGCGCCTGCGCGGCGGGTGGTCGGGACAATGTGACCGCGGTAGTGATCGATTTTATCAATCGCTAAGCGGCGAGCGGCGCCGTGGCGGAGAGGCGCTATCCTGTAGGTCAACCGCAATGTGTGCAAGATCGCACTGGACCTTTGGAAGGCCAAACTGTTTTAATGAACCAATCGTGCGTTCAGCTGATGCTCCAGAAACGACGAGTATGGCACTGCAGGTCAAACGGAGATGCAGATGGCTGCGTCCTGGCCTTGATCAACTTGTCGTTTCAAGACCCCGGTTACTGAATGGCGCCGAGCTCGTATCCTCAATCGGTCGAGAGCTTCAGCAGATTTTCGCGCGTTGGGAAGCGTCGAAATCGTCAGCGTTTCTGAATGGCTAAGTATTGGTCGTATTGCATCTCAATTGATTATGATTTGCTGTTGTATTTATGAGATGACTGCAACCCGATCAGCCGAGGCGGCATCTAATGACTACGGTTCGGTGTAAGCCCCCACTGAGATCGCAGCCGACAAGCTCAGCGCACCGTGCTTTATCGCTGACCAGTACGTCGGTGGCCGTTTGGCTTTCCTGTCGGGCAGCACATCGCTCGGGTAAGGCGACGTCAACTACAACGCCATCAATGCTAGCTTCCGCCTTGAGTTCTGATGAGCCAGTGTCAACCGCTGGTGCGCCGAAGATCCCATGGCCGGTAATCCCATGGCCGGTGATCTCATGATCGCCACGGATAGTAATTAGATAGGCCCGGCTGCCCCACGGTGTTTCGCTCCAGTTGCCGCAACCTCCTGAATAGGTAGCGTAGATGGCCCTTCAACAACAGAATCGGTCGCTGTCCGTCTCCACCCCACTGGGTGACGATGTACTGTTGCTTCGCGGCATGACAGCGACCGAGCAGTTGGGCAGGCTGTTCGAGTACGAACTCGAACTCATCAGTGACAACATCGACATCAAGCACGAGGACCTACTCGGCCAAAGCGTCACCGTGCGGCTGGACCTGTTGGACGGCCAGCAGCGCTACTTCAGCGGCATCGTCAATCGCTTCTCGCAGGTCGGTTTCGATGGGTCCCTGGCTATCTACCAGGCCACGCTGGTTCCCTGGGCCTGGTTCCTGACCCGCACCGCGGATTGTCGTATCTTCCAAGAGCAGACCGTCCCGGACATCATCAAGGCCATCTTCCGCGAACACGGCTATACGGATTTCGAAGAACGCCTGAGCAGCAGCTACCGGCAGTGGGTGTACTGCGTGCAGTATCGCGAGACGGACTTCAACTTTGTCAGCCGTCTGATGGAGCAAGAGGGTTTTTATTACTACTTCACTCACGAAGACGGCAAACACACGCTGATTCTTTCCGACAGCTACAGCGCCCACGGCCCCGCTCCGGGGGCTGACGAGGTTCCCTACTATCCCCCGGATGCGACCGCGCTCCGAGAGCGAGACCACATCAGCGATTTGTCGGTCGTGCAAGCCGTGCAGCCCGGCGCTTTTGCCCATACCGATTTCGACTTCACCGCGCCGCGAAAGAGCCTGTTGGCCAAGCGCAGCAACCCCAAGTCCCACGAGCATGCCGAACTCGAGGTCTACGACTATCCCGGCGAGTATGTCGAAACCGGCGATGGTGAGTCCTTAGCGCGCGTGCGCCTGGAAGAACTGCATGCCGGTTACGAGACGGTCCGCGCCGAGGGCAACGCCCGTGGTCTGGCCGTGGGCCACCTGTTCAACCTAACCAATTTTCCGCGCGACGATCAGAACCGGGAATATCTCATCGTCTCCGCCGACTACCGTCTGCAATCCGATGTGTTCGGGTCCAGTGCCGACCTTCCGCAGGGCGACGTCTTTCAGTGCAGCTTGACGGCCATGGATGCCCAGACCGCCTTCCGTCCGTCGCGCACGACGCCAAAACCGGTTGTACAAGGCCCGCAGACCGCCATTGTCGTCGGCAAGGCCGGCGAGGAGATCTGGACCGACCAGTACGGCCGCGTCAAGGTGCAGTTCCATTGGGACCGCTATGGCAAGTCGGACGAGAACAGTTCCTGTTGGGTGCGGGTGTCGCATCCCTGGGCCGGGAAAAACTGGGGCGCGGTGGCTATTCCTCGCATTGGCCAGGAAGTCATCATCGAGTGCCTGGAAGGCGATCCGGATCGGCCGATCATCACCGGACGCGTCTACAATGGCGACCAGATGCCGCCCTACGGGCTGCCCGCCGGGGCCGTCGTCAGCGGCATCAAGTCGAACAGCACCAAGGGTGGCGGCGGCTACAACGAATACGTCATGGACGACACCAAGGGCAATGAGCTCATCCGCGAGCACGGTCAGTTCGACAAGGACAGCAC
>JBATTL010000370.1:0-2209 GCA_049670525.1 Thiohalocapsa sp.
CTTATAGGAAGTAAAACGTTTTAGGCTCGCCAGTTGCCAAGAAGACGGAAACGTCACATTCCAGTGACACAAACCCCAAGCTTAAGCTCTAAGAGCTGGCCACTCTCACAAAAAATGATTTGAAACGATGGGATAGGAGGAATACCCATAAACCTGGTACTGTAAAAAATGCGAAACATTGGCGGGTGGGGGAAGGGCCATATTTGGTCCGCCCCGCCTGCAAGAGGAGAATCGCTGATCAGCAGAAGGAAAGGTTGCCCACCGGGGTCGGGTTGCCCACCGGGGTCGGGTCGCCCACCGGGGTCCGCCCACCGCCGGGGTCCGCCCACCGGGGTCGGGTCTTCCCTTTGGGTCCCATCGTTTGGGTCCCATCGGGGTCGGGTCTTCCCTTTTGCCTTTTCTGGGCTAGTTAGTTAGTGGCTAAGCGGTGCCGCTAGGAGACATGCGTCGTCGCTACATTCACTCGCTTGCGTGAGACCTTGATCGAGTTTCTGCCGAGTTTGGGATCGCGTCGGTCCACTCAATCTGCTTCGCATTTTGCAACGCAAATTGCGAATTGCAAAAAGCCCGATCCCGCTGGCGCACCACTTCTGGCTCGAAGCGAACTACAGAGAAGGATCGATGTTTCCACTCGCCGCCAACTCTATCGGGACATCGCCTCGGTGCGGCTCGTCCTCCAAACAAGCAACCCTGGCCTCAATGGCGTCGAGTTCAGACGCGGGGTCGAGTTCAGACGCGGGGTCGGGTCTTCCCTTTTGCCTTTTCCAGTCTAGGTAACTGCTGAGCGGTGCCGCGGGGACACATGCCGCGTCGCGACATCCCAGCGCGTGCGCAGGATCTTGATTGCCTGTCGTCCGAGTGCGGGATCGCGGCGTTCCACTCAACGTGCTTCGCATTTTGCAATGCAAGTTGCGAAATGCTAAAAAGCCCGACCCCGCCGCCGGCGCGCCGCTTATTGCTCGAAACAATCCTACCGATTAAGGATCGATGACTCGCCGAGCGAGCAAGGCTTGCAGATTTCGAGGCCGTCAGCGATCAAGTAGACGTAGCCTCGCTTCTCCTGTTCGAACACCCGATAGATGATTCGATATGGCTTGAAGAACACCTGGCGATCATCGTTGATTCCGCGCGCTGCAAACTCTCTCGGGACATCGCCTCGGTGCGGCTCGTCCGCCCAACAAGCAACTTTGGCCTCAATGGTGTCGAGGACATGGATAGCCCGATCCGGAAGGTCATGCTCGGCGATGTATTCGGCGATGTCCCTCAAGTCGCGTACGGCGTCGGCCGTGATCGATACCTGATAGGCCATCAGTCATCTTGACCGCCGAGGAGCCGCCCGCGAAGCGCGGAAAACGCCCTCGGCAGCCGGCTGCACATTGCCGGTCTGGACCTGCCGGTTGCTCAAGGCCAGTATCTTCAGCAAAGCCAAGATCTCTTGCGTCTCTTCGAAGGATGCAATGTCCTGCATCACTGCCTTGGCCCCTCCGTTCTGCGTCATGATCAAGGGTTCGCGGACCTCGTCCAGATGGCGGATGATCTCCGCCATATGGGCCTTCAAATAGCTTATCGGTTTGATTTGCGCAGTCGGTTTCATGGGTGCTGCCGACACAATGATACGAAATCCTTGACGTTGTGGGTCGCCAGACAGGGAATGTCATGGGTTGTCCTGCTTTTGCCCGTCGCAGCCCACACTTCCGGTATGGCCCGTCCCCTCAAGATCGAGTTACCTGGCGACTTGTGCCAAATCACGTCCCGCGGCGACGGCGGAGAGAACATTTGCTGCGGTGACGGCGAGACCGCCGAAAGCAGGGCAGTGGCTTCGGAGCGCAGAGCGAAAAGCCCTCGCTACGCCCCTTCGGCTTGTCGGTAGTGCTGAAGCTGGCGCTTGACAGTCTCGGGCAGGTCAAGCTCTGCGAACATCCCGGCATTGTAGAGATAGCCTTCGGGCTCGGAGGTATCTTCATCCAGCACGCGGAGCATGGAATGTTTGGCGGCGGCGGAGTCCTCTACCGTTTCGTAGACTTTGCCGACGATGAGGCTGGCCTCATTGCCACTGTTGTCGATGCAGATGACAAATTTACTCATGGGTAGAGTAGAGAGCAGGCCCTGGCACGCGTAGGTCCGGCTTATCTGTTTCCGCCCCTTTCGTTTAGCGGTGCCTAAATAGCCGAGCCATAGCCGCAAGAACCAGCCCTCCCTCATCAAACCG
>JBATTL010000371.1:0-4465 GCA_049670525.1 Thiohalocapsa sp.
GGACAAGAATGCGCGCGTCTCACTGAGCCAGATCATCCGTGAACTCGAAAACACGCAGTCGACGGTCTGGAGCCCGATGATTCTGAACGGCACCGGCTTCGGACCCATGGCCAACCATTCCTTGATCATGGCTTCGTACATCTCCAGGGCAAACGCCGCGATCATCGATCTGAGAAATTTGCTTGAGCGCGGCTGACGGTTCACTGTCTTTCTGGCGTGATCCAGACGGGGTTCCCGGGTACTCATCGAAGTGCCCCGGAACCTGGCAATGACTTTGAGACACTGGCAGCGGCAATTTGCTAAGGCGATTTCGTTCACGGGTCTCGGGGTTGGATTGATCCAGACCGCTTCGGGGAGGGAGCTGAGTTTGGGGATTCCCTGAACGAAGCGTTCAGGATGATTCCCCGGGCGGCTTAAGGCTGTGCTCGCGCCGCTGCAGCAAGGCCTTGGGTCGGTCATCATGGACGTCGTCGGGCGTGCGCATCGTGATAGCGAAATAGCGATGCTCGATGCTGTACCGGGGAAGGCGACTGAGAGAAGTTGGTGGCCGCTGAGAGGTCCACGAAGGGATTAAGAAAGCCGAAATGGTGCTTCAGTGTCTTGAACGGTGCCCGGTATGCCCGCGCAATTCATAACATTGGCATGTGGATAATAATTTACCATTCTGTACGGGGTGTAACAGAACTGTGACGTCGAGGCCAGATTTCGAGCGCTTTCCACAGAGTTATCCACAACTATTGTTCATATCTGAAATTTTCCTTTCATAAACAGACCTAAGCCTGAATTTCCTTAACCAAGATTTACAAAACAACGACTAAGGTATTGAACGGGATCGCGGGCCCCAGCTCTGGAAACCGACTGCTGGAAACCGAGTGCACGGATAGGTATTTCCCGCCACAAGCGATGCCGAACCGTCAGTCGCAGGATTGGTGCGAGATCACTCCGTTCCGGGCACGAAAGCGCAAGGTCGTCTCGGTCTCTTGTGTTGACGTCGTTTGCTGGGAGAGCCGGTCTGCGCGAACGGGGCCTCATCCCGATGCGAAGTCGCGATGCCCCGGGACTCCGGGGCATCCCGAGATGACACGCAACGTCTCACTTGGGGAGTATCAATGCTTCAGGTTTGCACGACCTAAATGTCACTAGGGGCTGGCTCAACTGGCTCAACCGGTTCAGCGGGCACCATCAGATCGATCGTGGCGACGTGCCATAGCCAACCGAGTTGGCAGGTCACGCCAATCTTGTAGGTGACCGCGGGCTCAGACTCAAGCAGTTCGGCATAGATCTCGTTGGCGCTGTTGCTCTCTTGGTAGAGCATTTCGAATCCACCGGCCCTGTTCCCTTGGTAGACCTCGGGGTGCTTGCAGAACTGGCCGCTCAGGCGGATTCGCGCAGACCCATTTACCTCGTCCTGGTCAGTTGGCTCAGCTGGTGCAGGCGGCAAGATCTCCGCCGCCGAAATGATCGGCTTCAGGACGTAGTCGGACAGATCAAATCCGGCGCGTACGCCGGGCGCAGAGAGTGCTAGGGCTAGCGCCGAGGCGCCAACGATGGTTGATATGCTTAGCTTCATGGTTAACTCCTTAGGATAAATGTGCCGCGAAGCGGCGGTGTGCACACCAGCCTTTGAGTGGACGCTGTTCGCTTGCTGCAGCTCCGTTGGCACTTAGCATGTATCCGTGATAAAGCGCACGAGAAACAAGCAGCAACCTCCTCAAAGACCAAGACAAGTCTAGACGCTGCTGGCGAGATGTCCAGAAATTTTCAAAGCCGCTCAAGTAGAGCGTTCCGCGAAATCGTCGTGCGGTACGTGATCTCGTCGATATCGAACAGTTCTTGGTCCAGTTCTCGAGGTGAAGCGCACAATTGATGGTCCCCGCAGTCAGACCAAGCGTCGGCGCAACTAATCTATTGCGAGGCAGGTTCCGGCCGTTCGGTCGAAGGAAACAAAGCAGCAACGGAGCTGGTCGAGCACAGGCGCCTGCACGCGAGCAACAGATGCTCACGCAATACGGTATGGCGCTATCGATGCGCCGCAGGGACAACGGCCGGGATCATGCGCCGATGGGGAAGGTTTCTTCGGCGCCATCCATCGCGCGTGCATCGGCTTGAAACAGTGCGAGAACCGCTAATAAAATAGGGCGAGGTGATCGACTATATCGCAGTGTTCTACAACCGCCGTCGCCGCCATTTTCAGTGGGCCACGTGATCGAAAATAACGAACCGGGAGACTGCCTATTGGCTCAAAACAAGGGCTGGTTCCATCAAAGTTCCGGCCAGGATGGTCAATAAATCAGTATCTCCTCAAGCCCGTATCAGTAAACGCGAAGAGATCCTTCCGCATTGCTTCTTGTTTCGCCTCGGTTCCCGAGAACCAGCGAGCCGTCCGTGGCCCTCGCGGGAAAAGCTACGAATCATCGTTTTCCGGAGCGAAATTGGGATCGTAACAAAGCACGGTCGCGCAGATTTCGACGACTACATCTCCAACGCCAGAGACGTTCTTCATCCGGCATTGGTAGCCTTTCGGAATCTCTCCATTGAATGTCATACCGACGTTCTGGAAGGCTACCTGTTGAGCTGCGTTAAGCTTAAGCTCGCAATTTCCGCCAAGCGCGATCTTAGCGTTGTCTGGGTTCACTCCACCTGGGCAGACAGCGACTGGACCGATGTTCCCGGCATTCGCATTGATAAACGTCGTTTCTTCGCAGTTCTCCACCTTGGCTAGGGCTCCCAATGCAATGCCCGGTCCGGGCGGACCTGCTGGACCTTCCGGTCCCTCCGCCCCCACCGTCAGCTGCCAGTCAAGGGAGTGGGGTCTCCCCACGCGCTTCAGTTTCACCAGATAGTCACCCGGATCGGGAAAGCCGAGAAGATCGGCTACGACCTTATTCGATGATTCCCGGGTGGCGATGAGCGTATCGAATTCACCTTGCTGACCCTCTGCAAACAGAACTTCCAGATTGGCGTCTGGGAAGCACTTTCCGTAGATCTCGATTGTGGGGGCGTTGGGCTCGTCATCGTTGACCATTATTTCGGTAATCTGTGGATAACAATAGCCGAACGCAACTGCTGCTTGCGGAAGTGTAAACGCGGCGATCGCTGCGACAATTGACCCAAATTTCAATAATCTCATCGAAAAATCTCCTTTCAGTGGAATACGAAACGGCGCTTTGCGTCCCGTGTTCGAGCTTAGACAGCCGAAAACCTATAGTCAAGGTAGATCAGGTCGTCGGGATACGCACGTCGGAGCACAGCGACAGCGTCTTTGGGTACCAAGGATCTATCGCTTTGCCCGTGCGGGCCTCGGATAGCGCACTATTTTCAATTCGCTAAGCGACCGAGAATGGAGGAATGCGGACCACCGCCGCCGGTGATGTCTGCACGAGCGATCCGGCCGCCGCCGCTGACGTCATTGGCTACGACCGACCTGGCATTCAGCAATATGGAACTCACTCTTATGTGCAGTTCGCATGACCTAGTTCCTCACTGAGATCGGCAAGCGGTTGTCGGCGCGGTCAGCGGGGGAGGAGCATGCCGCACGCGCCTTGGGCATATTCATTGCGTGGGTCGCCTACTGCAAGGCCGCTGCGTGAAAGTTCGATGTGCGATCAGTGGTTGTCGCCGACCAAGAGCTCGGCGATCAGCCGCTCCACAGGTGCGTAGTCGTCGGTAAGTAGCGGCAGTGTGTCCGGATTGGTGCCATAAGCCAGCAGGTCTTCGGTCATTCGGCTCCAGGCGCGCTCGAAGCCGAGCCGGGCGACGACGGTCTTTGGTAGTCGCTCCCCATTGGTGGCGGTGACAATAAAGGTTACGCGCTCCGCCTCCGGCACCTGTTCCATCCAAAGGTCGACATGGTCGAATCGGGTCTGCAGCGTCTTGACGATGGCCTTGATTAGGAGGGGGTCGGGAAACGCGTCCACCACGTTCATCAGATAGAGACCATTGGGGCGCAGCCGCTCGCGCACCAGCTCCGCAAATTCCTGCGTCACCAGGTGATAGGGGATTGCGACGTCGTGAAAGACGTCGCCGACAACGACATCGAATTGACCATCCGCGGCCTGTAAGGCCAATCGCGCATCCTGATGTAGTATCCGCATGCGCTCCGGATTCAGAAACAGTCGCTTCACCGCGGTCATGGTGACCCTCGGGTCCAACTCGGCGACGGTGATGTCAGACGTCGGGCTCAATGCCAGTAAGGCCCGCGGCTGACTGTAGGCGCCGCCGCCGGCAAAGAACCAGCGCAAACCGGTGTCGTAGGCACGGCCGAAATGAGCGTAGGCGAGTTCGTCGATCCCATGCACGTAGGGTGCGATTAGCATCTGTGGTAAGTCGCGGTGATTGATTCCGTGTAGCAGATGGTCCAGAACCAAACCGCGAGCTTCGCCAAACGGCGCCAAGTCGCTCTGATCGACGACGCGGACGCAGAAGTAGGCACTCTCATGGTCGCAACTCGTGGTTAGTCCATGAC
>JBATTL010000372.1:0-4048 GCA_049670525.1 Thiohalocapsa sp.
GCGTCTACAGCACCCACAAAACGCGCTGCTACCGCGCTTGACTAGCGATGCTTGCCACGCATCCGACGCCTCAGCAGCAACCAGGCCAGCAGGGCGACTGGGATCGACAGGCCGGTCACTATCCAGAATCCCCATGGGTCATGGGAATCGGGAATCCCGGCGACATTCATCCCGAGCAGACCGGTTATGAAGGTCAGCGGCAAAAACACGGTCGCGACGATGGTCAAATCGAGACTTGAGCGCGTCATGACCGCCGAGCGTTGCGCCTCGATTTGGTCCTCGAGCATCTGGACGCGCGCTCGGCAGTCCTCCAGACCGTCCAAGTAACGGGTGACGTGATTCGACGCCCGCATGAGCGTATCGCGATCATCGGCATCGAGCGCCAGGGCTGGATCGGTCGCCATGGGCGCGAGCACCTGTTGCACGGAATTCACGTGTCGCCGGGTCCGATAGATCCGGCGGCGCAGTTCGCTCAGGATCTGGGGGGAAGGCACAGTCTCACTGTCGAGTAGTTCATCCTCGACGGCATCGGTATCCTTGGTGAGATCGTAAATGACCGCCTCCAAGCGTTTGGTCATCCCCGACACCATGAACGCCAGTAGATCGACCGCTGTCACCAGGGTCCTGCCCGACTGGAGATAACCGCGGAGCTCGTCAACCGGCGCAACGGTTCCGAATCGCGCCGTTACCGCGCGGTTACCGCCAATCAGCAGCTTCAGATCGGTGAGATCACCGATATCATCCCTGTTACCGCCACGCATGGTTCTCAGGCCCAGGAACATGCCTTCGGCCACTTGCTCCCGACGACTGAATCGAACCGGTTCCAGCAGAAGGGTTCTGGTTTGCTCGCTGATCTCCTGCCAGGCGCTCAGCCACTCGCGCTCAAGCTCGTCGTCAATGTCGACATCGATCCAGGTGACACCGCGGGGACCCTGGCCAGCGGCTTCATTCCCATTACCAAAATGTGTGATTGCAGGCATAACGGATCAGCTTCGGGCCGATTGGATCCATCGGCCCGAAGTCTGCGGCATCGTCCAAGGTTGCGATTGGCATTTCACGACAGGTTCCACGCATCCGACTCAATCTGTGCACCGACCCAGGCGATCGGCGGTCAGGGCATCTTGCCCTTGCCCCGAATCAGCGCGCCAGGGTTGCGTTCGAGGTAATCGCTGAGCACGCGCACCGAGCGTGCCGCGCGCGCTACCTCCTGCAAGGCATTCCGCAACTCGATTTGACCCGGGGCGTTGGGACCGAGCAACGACGCGTCGGTGTTTTCTAGAACGCGGTCGGCGGATGCCAATGCACGGCGGAACTCAACCAGACCGGATTTCAGCTCGGGTGTCACTCCGCTGTCGATGTGATCGACCGCTTTGTCGATGTCCTTGACGGCTTTGCTGATGGTCTCCAGCACCTTCTTGATATCGACTCCGATCGCCTCGAACGGAATCTTATCGACCTTTGCGAGGATTTCGGTGACCTTGGTCTCCAGATTCGGCAGCGTGCTGCGGACAGTCGGGAGAACCGGCGTCTGCTCTCCCCAATCGACACTGATCTTGGGAGCATCGAGAACATAGTCGAAGGCAACGTACAACTGGCCGGTGATCAGGCTTCCACTGCGCAGTTGGGCGCGTAGTCCGCGCTCCTCGACCAGCCGCCGCACAAACGCATGGCTTGCCTGTTCATCGCGAACGGTGTTCTGGCCCTTCGCGGCCTGCGGCCCATAAAGGCGAGAGACAAGCCGCTCCGGATAAGCGACGAACTCCACACGGCCGCGCAGTTCAAGTGAGCTCGGATCCATTTCGAAGCCAATATCGGTGACCTCCCCCGCCTCCAGTCCCAGAAGGGTGACTGGTGCGCCTACGGATAGTCCGCGCAGGGAATCGTCAAAGTACAGGACATAGTGTCGCGCGATGGCAGCAGGCTGCTTCATCGCAGTGGCCCGATCGGCATACAGCGCATAGGACGTGTTCGCGGCGGCGGGTTCTCCCTCGGGCGTGAACGTTGGTGTGTCGAACGCGACGCCGCCGATCAGCAGCGAGACCAGGGATTGGGTGCGTACGTCAACACCGCTGGCTCCGAGCGAAACATCGAGGCCGCTCGCGTTCCAGAAACGGGTTTCACGGCTGACGAAGCGATCATAGGGGGTGTTGACGAATACCTTGATGTCGACAGACTTTCCGTCCGCGGCCAGCTGGTAGGCCATGACTTGGCCGACCTGCAGGCGGCGAAAATAGATCGGCGATCCGATCCCGATCGAGCCCATATCGTCCGCCGTGAGTTCGAACTGCCGGCCCGGCTGATCGATGGCGACGACCGGGGCCACCTCGAGTCCGATGAAGCGGCGGTGTTTCTTCGTCGATTTGCCCTTCTCGAAGCCGATGTAGTTACCCGATAGCAACGTGCTCAATCCGGATACTCCGCTCAGCGTGACGCGCGGATGCACCACCCAGAACTTGGCGTCCTCGACCATGAGACCCTCGGCGTGTTTGTCGATCTTTGCCGTCACCATGACCTTCGCGTAGTTGTCATGGAGTTCCACCGCTGAGACCTCGCCGATCCTCACATCCTTGTACTTGATGTGTGTCTTTCCCGCCTCGACGCCCTCGGCAGCCTCGAAGACGATGCGGATGGTCGGCCCCTCGTTGAGTATCCGATTAACCGCGATACCGATGGCCACGACCGCAGCGAACAAGGGTATGAGCCAGACTGCCGACACCCGCGAGCGCTTAGGCGGTGTCAGCGTTGCTCGAGGCAGGCGATTGCTATCGTCGGTGTCGGCCACTTTGTGACTCCTGCTCAGTCCGGACGTCCCAGATCAGCCGAGGATCGAAGGTATTCGCCGCAATCATCGTCAGGACAACCACCGCCGCGAAGAACACCACGCCGGCGCCGGGCCGCACCGACATGAGGGGCGCAAGCTGAACCAAAGCAACCGTATAGGTATCGACGAAGACGTCCAGCATCGACCAGCGGCCAATGAATTCCACAAGGCGGTAGAGTCTGGTTCGCTCCCGACCGCTCTTGACCGAACCGCGCTGAACCGTGATCAGCAGATAACTGAGCGCGATCAGCTTGCCGAGTGGCACCATCACGCTCGCGATCAACACGACCAGCGCCAGGGGCCAGGACCCCGAGCTGTAAAGAAAAACCACGCCACCCATGATGGTATCGTATTCGGTGGACCCGAGGGTGGTCGTGCCCAATACCGGCAACAGGTTGGCTGGGACGTAGCAGATCGCGGCGGCGATGACGAGCGCCCAGGTGCGCTCGATGGAGCGGCGGCGACGTGAGGCAAGTTCGGCGCCGCAGCGCGGGCAGTATCCGGTCTCGGTGTCGTTGGCCGGCTGCACCAGCAGGCCGCAGGCATCGCAGGACAGCAGTCCGGCTTGGGCCGCTGTGGCTGGTCTCATACTCATGAGTCTGAATGACCGGATACGAGCTTGTCCGCCGGGGTTGCGGCGGCGCGTTTGTTGTCGGCAGCTCTAAGCGCGGCGCTCGGCCCTGGTGTGGCTGCCGCCGGTGGCTCAGGTTCTGATCCGGGCTTCGATCCGGGTTCCGCCCATGCGACCCGCTCCCAGATCTCATCGCGGTCAAGGTTGCTCAGGATCGCCGGAAAGAGCAGCATCAACACCCCCATGGCATACATGCCGATGCCGGCCTCCACCTTAGCCAAGTCAGCGATCTTGATCAGCGCAACCATGATGCCAAGCATCATCACTTCAGTCATGGCCCAGGGCCGCATACGCTCGGCCCAGCGCAGCATGCCGCCGACCCAATGGGGCGCCGGCGGTCTCCGCACCGCGAGCAGGACGGTGAGCAGGCCGACAAGGAATCCGGCGGGGGCGATGACCGCGCAAAAGGCCACAATGACAGCCGTCAACTCCTGCCCCTGGAGCCACATCTGGTAGGCGCCGCCCAGGATAGTGGTGCTGGCACGGCGGCCCACAGCAGACAGCCCCATGAGCGGGGCCGTATTTGCCACGATCAAAATCAGCAATGCGGCAATGCCGAGCGCAAGCGGGCGATCGATCGGGTCTTTGGGACGGGT
>JBATTL010000373.1:0-2032 GCA_049670525.1 Thiohalocapsa sp.
CTGCCGAGCACCGCCAATGATCCTCGACGTCAACGGTGAGCCCTTCAAGGCGCCGCGCCCGACCATTAAGCGCCGCTATGGCGGCTGGCTACGAGCGCACCGCGAGCGGCCGCAACCTCAACCAACCGCGAGATATCACCATGAACCTATTCCAGCCGCTTGGTATGCCGCGCAGTCTGCTGCCCCTAACGAGCCGGCCACGTGCCGCCGCATCAGTGCCGACCAGCAGCAGGAACTCGATGCGCTCAGGCGCGAATACCTCGCCAACCAAGCCTGGCTCAAGACTCGATTCTGATAAGGCTCGTCGCGCCGCTGAGGCTCGGCGCCGCGTACTTGCCCAGGTAGTTGCCGGAAGTGCAGACGCTCGCTGAAAGACCATCCAGGCGCCCGGTAGCCCGCGCCTATGCCATTGCGGATGGCGAGCCCTACAGCCGCTTTGGCTCAACCATTGGTGCCGCTGAGGTTGAACGTCACCGCGCCCGATTGGTCGAGGCCGGCGTCGTCGACGTGGAATCAACGCTGCTCGACATTGCCGCCAATATTTGCAAAATCAGAGCCGGCGCGACAGGCCGGCTCCCACACTAGAGAGGTAGATCGATGACCGCTGCACCTGCACCTATTTCCGACCGGCTCCGCGATTTGGACCAGGCCCTAAGCGAAGGCCGGTCCCATTGGCAGGCGTTGGACCGCGAGATCATTGCGATCAAAGCCCGGATGCGTTCGCTGCGCAACGCGCCGCTGGGTCGCGACGATACGGAAACCGCGCTGAAGCGCGCCTTGACCGAATCAGCCGCCGAGTCATTGACCACTGTCGCGATGGCCGAGCAACTCGACTACATCCGCCGCGCGGCCGATACCGAATTGACCAAACAGCCATGCGCCTTGTTGGCGCCGGTCCCGCCCCGTCCAGAAGAAGCGGCCCGCCTGTTGCTGGCGGTCATGGCGACGCCTGCCGCGTTGGTGAAGTCGCTAAAGCCCGCACTCGATGCGCTGGACTTTTCCGATGCTGGACCATCGCTCGCCGAGCGCAAGCCCGAGATCGACCACCACGAAAAGACGCTGGCTGATCTTGAGGCCGAGCAGAACGATATCGGCGCAGCACTCACCGCTGCCGGCATTGCCGTTGCCGGGCTGCGTGACGCCAAAGACCCGAAGCCTGGCGACCAGGTCAAGGTCTCCGACCACACCGGGCAACGCTGGATCGGCACTTGGGATCGGTTCACTGCCTACGCTTGGCGCCGTGCCGCATGAACGGCTGGCGATGGCTCCCGATGCGGTCGACGAGATGGAAAGCTTGATGCGGCAGTTCGGCATCGATGGCGAGGTCCGCCGCACCATCGCGCGGGAGGTCCGCGCATTGCATCAAGGGCAGGTCTACATCCGGGCGGCTGACCGGCTTGGCACCGATGAGGTTATCCGCGAGGGCATCACCAACCGCGAGCCACCCACACAAATTGCAAAGCGCGCTGGCGGGAGTGCACGGACCATTAGGCGTCGGCGCTCCACATGGCTCTAACAGATTCAGGCTCGGCGGTCTGAAAGCCGGGATCGGTCACCTGCGCCACCCAGGCCCGGCACTGGTGGCACCTCACACCAAGCCCGCTACGGTTCGCCCTGGCGGGTTTATCGTTGGTGAGGAGCAAGCCCTCGATCGTACGCGGAAGAGCGGGGGCAGCCTGAGCCGGGCGCTGGAGAGTCGATACTCGATAAATCGGGCGTCAGGGGGCTGGTGATGCTGCTTCCAGACGTTGTAGATAGGTGGGTCGAAATCGCGCCACTTTGCCGGTTCTTCAGCGGCCGAACTTTCGGCAAAATCATTCAGCCAGTCCGTTACTGTCTGGCGCGGCGTTTCCACCGCCTCTGCAATCTCCTCCTGCGTCGCACACACCCAGGCTGAGGCGCCAGCGACCAGCGCGTGGACACTGGTCGCTGACTTTCACCAACGCCTACAGTCAGAGGGGATAGGCACTGATGACGAACGAAGTATTGCAGAAGAAAGCAGTTACAGAAAGTCGACCCATCGAGATCGAGC
>JBATTL010000374.1:0-24687 GCA_049670525.1 Thiohalocapsa sp.
CAACAGCACAGCTGTTGCCGCCATTCGATTTGTTTGGTCCGGGCGGCAGGATTCGAACCTGCGACCCCCACAACCCCATTGTGGTGCGCTACCAGACTGCGCTACGCCCGGAAAATCCGCAAGGCTACTCGCTGATGGCGATCACGTCAATGGGAACGGCGCTTTAGCTCATGCAGCACTTCTTCAAGTTCGACGCGCAACTGTCTAATTATTTGATGGCTTTGCGAACTGTCGTGTTTTGCTGTTTCGCCTGAGAGTTGCTGCCGCGCACCACCGATGGTGAAGCCCTGCTCATAGAGAAGACTGCGGATTTGGCGCACCGTGAGGACGTCGTGCCGTTGGTAGTAGCGACGATTCCCACGTCGCTTAACGGGTTTCAGTTGAGGAAACTCTTGCTCCCAGTAGCGCAGCACGTGCGGCTTGACATCGCAAAGCTCGCTGACCTCGCCAATTGTGAAGTAGCGCTTGCCGGGTATGGGCGGGAGTTCGTCGACGCTACTGATCGTGTCCGGCATAGGCTTCTACCCGCGACTTCAGTTTTTGCCCCGGTCGGAAAGTAACAACGCGTCGGGCAGTTATGGGGATTTCCTCACCTGTTTTCGGGTTTCTGCCGGGCCGTTGTTTCTTCTCGCGGAGGTCAAAATTTCCGAAGCCACTCAGCTTGACCTGTTCACCCCGCTCGAGCGCCGTGCGGATCTCTTCAAAAAAAGATTCGACGACATCCTTTGCCTCACGCTTGTTGAGACCCAGGACCTCGTAGAGGTGTTCGGCCATATCCGCCTTCGTCAGTGCCATCTGCTCTTTCTCTCGGCTTGTCTGTCAGCTTTGTCGATTGTGCTCGATCCCGGCGCGGCCGAACGGGATCGGGATCGGCTCGTGGCAACGATCTCAAGACCGCAACGTCGCATTGAGGTCGACGGCGAGGCGGTCGAGCGCGCGCGCAATCACCGACTGCACTTCGTGGTCTGTAAGTGTGTGAGAATCAGCTTGCAAAATCAATCCCAAAGCCATGCTTTTTCGTCCTGAATCCACTCTCTCGCCAACGTAGACGTCGAACAGCACCAGATCGCGCAGCAGGTCGCCCACGGCATCGGAGAGACAATCGCGCACCGCCTGGAAGCTGACCCCTAGATCCACGACGATCGCGATATCACGGCGTATGGACGGGAACTTCGACAACGGCACGAAGGACGGCTTACCACCATCCCCCAGCCGATCGGTCCGCAGTTCGAAAAGTTGCAGGTCCGCCGGCAAATCCCATCTCGCCGCCACCGAGGGATGCAGAGTGCCGATCCAGCCCAATTCCTGCCCTTGGCGCTCAATGCGCGCGCACTGGCCCGGATGAAGTGCCGGGTGCACGGCGGCGACATAGCCGCAATCTTGCGCGCAGCCGCTGGTCGTGAGCACCGCCTCGACATCAGCCTTTAGGTCATGGAAGTCGACGTTGCGTGACGCTGCACCCCACTGCTCCGGTGCAATCGGGCCAACGATCAGTCCTGCCAAGGTTTCATGCTGCTGGAGGCCGTCTGCTTGGACCCGAAATCGCAGCCCGCTCTCGAACAGTCGCACGCGCAACTGTTGCCGGCTAAGATTCTGGCGTGCAGCCTGCAATAACCCAGGCCAAAGACTGGTGCGCATAACCGAGAGTTCAGCGGAGAGCGGATTGGCCAGGGACAGGGGCCTGAAATCGGGCTCGATGAGGGACTGCTGCTCCGGGCTGATGAAGCTGTACGTGATCGCCTCGTGGAAGCCACGGTCCACCAGGACTTGCCGAACCCGCGCCAGATCGAATGCCATCTCCAAAGGTGCGCGCGTGGTCACCACCGAACGTGCGTGGTCAACTTCGATGTTGTCATATCCGTACACACGCCCAAGTTCGGCGATCAGGTCGACCTCGAGCCCGATGTCGAAACGGCTGCTCGGCGCTGTGATGCACCAGCCGCCATCGATGTCCTCAATAGCCATGCCAAGCCGGGCCAGGATGTCGGTAATCCTCTCGTCTTCGAGCTCGACCCCAAGTACACGGGGAATGCGCTGCCTCCGTAATACCAATCCTTCCCGCTGCGGCACATGGGCATCGCTGACGTTCTCCACGATGGGCCCAGGTTCACCGCCGACGATGTCGCGTAACAAAGCCGTCGCACGCTCCATGGCAACAGCCTGCAGTTGCGGGTCCACACCGCGCTCGAAGCGATGCGACGAGTCGGTATGAAGTCCGTAGCTGCGCGCCTTACCGCTAATGGCAGTAGGCGCGAAGAAGGCACTCTCGAGCAGAATGTCGCTGCTCTCATCACCCACCGCGGTCTCTGCTCCACCCATGATCCCGGCCAACGCGACCGCCCGCGAGGCGTCCGCGATCACGAGCGTATCGGCGCGCAACGCGACAGCGTCACCGTTGAGCAGCGTCAGTAGCTCGCCGGCACGTGCCATCCGCACCTCGATGCCGCCGGCGAGTTGCCTGAGATCGAATGCGTGCATCGGCTGCCCCAGTTCCATCAGCACGTAGTTGGTCACGTCCACAACCGCATTGATGGTGCGTAGACCGCTCCGGCGCAGGCGTTCCTGCATCCACAGCGGGGTTGTTGCCCCCGGATCGATGCCACGCAAGACCCTGCATAGATAGCGCGGGCAGGCCGCCGGGGCGGCCACCTGCGCCGGGAAGCGGTCTTCAATGACGGGCGCCACGGGCGTCACCGACGGCGCACGCAGCGGAATGCGATTGAGCACCCCGACCTCACGCGCCACCCCGGCAACGCTGAGACAGTCGCCCCGATCCGGCGTGAGATCGAGTTCGATACATTGATCGTCTAGGGCCATGAAGGCGCGCAGGTCCTCGCCGACCGGGGAATCGTCCGGCAGCGGCATGATCCCTTCGGATGTCTCTGCCAGGCCAAGCTCCGCCGCGGAGCAGATCATGCCGAAGGACTCGATACCACGCAGTTTTGCCTTCTTGATGTTGAAGTCACCCGGAAGCCGGGCGCCGATCACCGCCACGGGAACGCGCATGCCGGCTGCGACATTGGCTGCGCCGCAGACGATCTGTAGCAATTCATCCGCGCCGGCGTCGACCCGGCACAGACTAAGCTTTGCCGCGTCGGGGTGCGGCTCGACGGACATCACATGACCCACCACAACGTCCGTGAATTCAGCGGCGGCAGGAGCGACGGCATCCACCTCAAGACCCGACATACTGAGCTGGCCGATCAAGACATCGGTGGCGATGGGCGGATCGACCCACTCCCGCAACCAGGCTTCACTAAAGCGCATCAAGGATCTCCGGATTCACACGCGATGTCGGGCGCGCCGATTGACTAGTCATAGCAATTAATGAACCGGGGCAATTAGTTGAACTGGGACAAGAACCTGAGATCGTTATCGAAATACAGGCGGATGTCATCGACGCCGTAGCGGAGCATGGCCAAGCGTTCGACCCCCATACCAAAGGCATAGCCCAGCCAGCGCTCTGAATCGATGCCAACCTGTCCCAGCACCGCCGGGTGAATCATGCCGCAGCCAAGCACCTCCAACCATCCGGTCTGCTTGCACACGCGACATCCGGCGCCACCGCACTTGACGCATTGCACGTCGACCTCCGCGGATGGCTCCGTGAACGGAAAGTACGAGGGACGAAAGCGCAATTGCAGGTCGTCCCGCTCGAAAAAGTTGCGCAAGAAGTCGTAAAGCACACCCTTCAGGTCGGCAAAGGTAGCCTGCTCGTCAACGAGAAAGCCCTCTACCTGGTGGAACATCGGCGTGTGGGTCAAATCGGAATCGCAGCGATAGACACGCCCAGGTGCGATGATCCGAAGCGGCGGTTCACCATCTTCCATGACGCGGATCTGCACCGGCGAAGTGTGAGTGCGCAGGAGACGGCCATCGTCCAAATAGAAGGTGTCGTGCATCGCCCTCGCGGGGTGATGTGCCGGGATGTTCAGCGCCTCGAAGTTGTGGTAGTCGTCTTCGACTTCGGGACCTTCCTCAACGGCGAAGCCCGCGTTCGCAAATAGCCGCTCGATGCGCTGCAAGGTTCGCGTGATCGGGTGCAGGCTGCCAACACGCTGGCCACGGCCTGGCAGTGTGACATCGATGCGATCACTGGCCAGGCGCCGCTCAAGCGCCTCGTGCTCCAATGCGCTACGACGCATCTCTAGACGTTGCTGCACCGCGACTTTGACTTGGTTGATCGCCTGCCCCGCGGCTGGGCGGTCCTCTTTCGGCAGGGCACCGAGGGCCTTGAGCTGAGCGGTCAGCAGGCCGGACTTGCCCAGGTATTGGACCCGGACCCGATCCAAGTCTGTGAGGTCAGTGGCGCTTTCGACCGCGTCGAACGCGGCGGCGCGAAGTTCGTCGGTGGCGGTAACGGCGCCTTTACTCATAGTCCGCATCTCTGGGGCTCTGGCGACGGTTGGACGGCACAGGTCGACTCCGACGGGCAATACGACATGCCGCCGGCTCGGGCAAAAAGTGGAAATCGGGTCTGCATCGGGATTCGGCGCAGGACCGAGTCCCGATTCGCGTCAGTCTTCAGCGAGCGCGGACTTGGCCTGTTGGGCGAGGGCGGCAAATGCCGCGTCATCGTCGTAAGCGATCTCGGCGAGCACCTTCCGGTCAACTTCGACCCCGGCCTTGCTAAGACCGTTCATGAAACGGCTGTAGGACAGTCCGTTCATGCGCGCGGCGGCATTGATGCGCGCGATCCACAGGGCGCGGAACTGGCGCTTGCGCTGACGTCGGTCGCGATAGGCATACTGACCAGCCTTGATGACGGCCTGTTTGGCAACACGAAAGACCTTGCTACGGGCACCATAATAGCCCTTGGCCTCGCTCAGGACCTTGTTGTGACGGGCGCGGGCGGTTACACCGCGTTTGACTCTTGGCATGAGTGGATACCTCCGGTTTCGTTCGCTGACTGATTGAATAGGGCAGGTTAGCAATAAGGCATCATGCGCCGCGCGGCCCGCACATCGCTCTTGTGCAGCAAATGCGCGGCACGCAGCTGGCGCTTACGCTTGGTGCTCTTCTTGGTCAGGATATGCCTCCGATGGGAGGCATTGCGTTTGAACGAGCCGGAGGCGGTGGTCGAGAAACGCTTCGCCGCCCCACGGTTGGTCTTCATTTTGGGCATTTTCTGTCTCCGTAGACTGTCTTATTGGATACGCCGGCTCGGGAGCCCTCCCCCGTCCAGCGCTGATTTCCCCGGCATCCGGTGTCCGTTTGCCCGGTTTCGCAACGAGTCGCTGCGGCGGCCGTGGTCGACACGCATTCGTCTCAACATCGTTCTTGTGCAGCCATGCGCGATCCGCCACTGAGCTGACTACTTCTTTTTCGGCCCCAGAACCATGATCATCTGCCGCCCTTCCATCTGCGGTTGCTGCTCGACGACGCTGATCTCTGCAAGATCTCCTTCGACCCTCCGCAGCAACTCCAGCCCAAGTTCGCGATGCGCGTGCTCACGACCACGAAACCGCATCGTCACCTTCGCCTTGTCGCCTTCGTCCAGAAAGCGCACCAAATTACGCAGCTTAACCTGATAATCGCCAATATCCGTACCGGGGCGGAACTTGACCTCCTTGACCTGAACCTGCTTCTGCTTTTTGCGCGCCTCGGCCTGCTTCTTTTTCTGATCGAACCGAAAACGGCCGTAGTCCATCAAACGGCAGACAGGTGGATCGGCGTTGGGCACGATTTCAACCAGATCAAGGCTTTCGGCGGTGGCCCTTGCCTGAGCCGTGTCGATATCAACCACGCCCACCTGTTCCCCATCCGCACTGATCAACCTGACCTGTGGGACAGTGATGTCCTCGTTGACGCGGTTACGTTTTGGTGCAGCGATAGCAAGCTCCTCCAGTTGGAATAAACGATCGTCTCAACGCAGGATGGCACACGATTGCGCCGCCGCGATGCGCCGAGACCGGGATTAAGTTCGGTTTGCGGCGGCTTCCGTCAACAGCTGGGTGAAGGCATCAACGCGTAGACTGCCGAGATCCTGACCTTTGCGGTCACGCACAGCCAGCGCCCCTTGCTCGACCTCGCGGTCACCCACCACCAGCAAGTACGGCACCCGCGTCAGGCTGTGCTCGCGAATTTTAAAGCCGATCTTCTCGTTCCTCAAGTCCGATTCCACACGGAATCCCTTGCTTCGCAACGTCTTAGTGACTTGCCGCACGTAGTCCGCCTGGCGATCGGTGATATTCATCACCACCGCCTGAACCGGGGACAGCCACAATGGCAGCGCGCCCGCATAGTGCTCGATCAAGATCCCGATGAAACGCTCCATTGAGCCAAGGATGGCCCGATGGATCATGACCGGCACCTGTTTACTGTTGTCCTCGGCGATGTAATGCGCGTCAAGACGACCCGGCATCGAAAAATCGACCTGAATGGTGCCGCACTGCCAGGTTCGGCCGATGCTGTCGCGCAACGTGAATTCGATCTTTGGGCCGTAGAAGGCACCTTCACCGAGCTTCACCTTGAACTCAAGACCCTTGTCGCGCAGCGACTTATCCAATGCCGCCTCGCCCTTGTCCCACAGGTCGTCGCTGCCGACGCGCTTGTCGGGACGCAGGGAAAGCGCGAGTTCAATCTGGTCGAAGCCGAAATCCCGATAGGTCTCGAACACCATGTCGATCAGGGTCGCAACTTCCTGCTGGAGCTGATCTTCGGTGCAGAAGACATGCGCGTCGTCCTGAGTAAAACGCCGAGCGCGCATCAGCCCGTGCAGCGTACCCGACGGCTCGTTACGGTGGACGACGCCGAATTCGGCGATGCGCAGGGGGAGGTCGCGATAACTCTTCAGGCCCTGGTTATAGAGCTGAATATGGCCGGGGCAGTTCATCGGCTTGATCGCGTAATCGTGATCATCCAGCTGCGTCGTGAACATATCGTCGGCAAACTTCTCCCAGTGCCCGGACCGCTCCCACAGACTGCGATCCAGCACCTGGGGCGTCTCGACCTCCTCGTAACCATAATCCTGGAGCCTCGCACGCATGTAGCGCTCCACCTCGCGATATATCACGCGCCCCCTGTGGTGCCAGAAGGCCATGCCCGGCGCCTCTTCCTGGAAATGAAACAGGTCGAGTTGTTTGCCGAGCCGACGGTGATCGCGCTTCTCGGCCTCTTCGAGCCGATGCAGGTAAGCCTTCAGTTCCTTCTTGTCGCGCCAGGCCGTCCCGTAGATGCGTTGCAGCATCGCGTTGCGCGAGTCACCGCGCCAATAGGCGCCGGCGACCTTGGTCAGCTTGAAGCCGTTCCCAAGCTTGCTGGTACTGGGAAGGTGCGGCCCACGACAGACGTCGAACCAATCCCCCTGGCGATAGATCGAGACCTCTTCGCCGTCAGGGATGATGTCCGCGATGATCTCAACCTTATAATTCTCGCCAAGTTCACCGAAGATGCGCATAGCCTGTTCGCGGTTCCAGACCTCGCGGACGATGAGCAGGTCGCGCTTGACGATCTCCTGCATACGCTTTTCGATGGCGGCGAGATCGTCCGGCGTAAAGGCCTCGTCGCGGGCAAAGTCGTAGTAAAAGCCATTCTCGATGGCGGGGCCGATGGTCACCTGTGTACCCGGGTAGAGCTCTTGGACCGCCTGCGCCATAACGTGAGCCGCGTCGTGGCGAAGGAGTTCCAGCGCATCCTCGTCGCGATTGGTCACGACCGCAACTTCGGAATCCTGATCGACCAGATAGGATGCATCGACCAGCACGCCATCGACGTGCCCCGCGAGTGTTGCCTTGGCAAGTCCGGGGCCGATGTCAGCGGCAATATCCAGGACCGAAACCGGGGAATCAAAGCTGCGTTGGGAACCGTCGGGGAGTGTGATTTTCGGCATGGGTTTATCTGCTGGGTCAGTGGTGATCGATACGAGAGATCACATGATGCAATCGACGCCGGATGGCGCTCTGGGGGCGAAGCCGGGAAGAAGCTGCAAGGAGCAGGCGGCATCAATGCAAGCCTGGACTCGCGACGCGACCCGTCCGGACGACGCACAACCACCCCAAAGAAAAGCCGCCAGACGGTCGCGGGGTCGTGCGAAACAGTTCGCGACTGGCCCCTCACCCGACTGGCGGCTCACAGTTTGGTAGGCGCGAGTGGACTCGAACCACCGACCCCCACCATGTCAAGGTGGTGCTCTAACCAGCTGAGCTACGCGCCTGTTGCGAGCCGGTAAGAATACAGACAGCAGTGAAACTTGGCAAGTAGCGGGAGGTTATTCGCATGCGCCAAACCCAAGCCTGGAGATTCTCGCCCGATATGCCGCGGAAGACCTCTTGATCGCTATACTGACGCGTAATGTCACGCGGAAGAACGAGCCCATGAAAACGGCCACCACGATCATTGACCAAGAAGACCTCATCCAGAGTATTGCAGACGCGCTGCAATACATCTCCTACTACCACCCACCCGATTACATTCATGCGCTAGCCGCAGCGCATGCGGCCGAGAAATCTCCGGCCGCGCGGGATGCCATGGCGCAGATCCTGGTCAATTCGCGCATGTGTGCGGAGGGCCAACGCCCAATCTGCCAGGACACGGGGATGGTCGTCGCCTACCTGCGCATCGGGATGGACCTGCGCTGGAATGCCGACTTGGACGTGCAAGAGATGGTCGACGAAGGGGTGCGCCGTGCTTATCGGCACACGGACAACCTGCTGCGTGCATCCATGGTGTCCCCGCCCATCGGAGCCCGACGAAACACCGGCGACAACACGCCGGCAATCGTCCATGTCGAACTGGTTCGAGGCGACCGGCTTGACGTCCGGCTCGCGGCTAAGGGCGGCGGCTCGGAGAACAAATCCAGATTCACGGTACTGAACCCGAGCGACAGCCTGGTCGATTGGGTGCTGAAGACGGTGCCTAGCATGGGCGCTGGCTGGTGCCCGCCAGGCATGCTGGGTATCGGCATTGGGGGCTCCGCGGAAAAGGCGATGCTGCTGGCCAAGGAGGCACTGCTCGAAGACATCGATATCCACGAGTTGAAAGCGCGGGGAGCCTCCGATCCGATCGAAGAGCTGCGCCTCGAGCTGTTCGAGATGATCAATGCCTTGGGCATCGGAGCTCAAGGCCTTGGCGGCCTGACCACGGTGCTGGACGTCAAGATCAATAGTTATCCGACACATGCCGCTTCGCTGCCGGTGGCGATAATTCCGAACTGCGCGGCGACCCGCCACATCCATTTCACGCTTGATGGTAGCGGCCCAGCCGAGCTCAGTCCGCCCAGCCTGGACGACTGGCCAAAGCTCGAGCACGACCCGACGGCCGGCGCACGCCGTGTCAACCTCGACGGCATCACAGGTGATGAGATCGCCGCCTGGCGGCCCGGTGATCGTCTGCTCCTTTCGGGCAAACTGCTCACCGGCCGCGACGCTGCCCACGCGCGAATCGTCGATACGATGAACCGCGACGAGGAACTCCCGGAGGGCGTCGACCTGACGAACCGGTTCATCTACTACGTCGGCCCCGTCGATCCGGTCCGCGACGAAGTGGTCGGCCCCGCCGGCCCCACAACGGCGACACGCATGGACAAGTTCACCGATCATATGTTGGCCGAGACCGGTCTGATTGGCATGATCGGCAAGGCGGAGCGAGGGCCGGCGGCGATCGAGGCGATAAAGCGCCACGGCGCGGTCTATCTGATGGCCGTTGGCGGCGCCGCCTATCTGGTGTCCAAGGCCATCAGGAGTTCACGGCTGGTTGCGTTCCACGACCTCGGTATGGAGGCGATCCGCGAGTTCGAGGTGGTCGACATGCCGGTAACGGTCGCGGTCGACAGCCGCGGCGAGTCTGTACACAAGACCGGCCCAAGGGAATGGCAGCGGCGCATCGGCAAGATTCCGGTCATGGTGGACTGAGAGCGTCCCTGTCGCTGGCGCGATGGATCAGGACCGGGATGGATCAGGACGAGGCTAAGGGCGACAAGCTCGAAAACGAATGCTCAGGAAAGTCACTCGTTCGACGGGACGGGCATCCGTCTTCGATGAGGCCGATTGACGGTGGGAGCAGGAGGGATTTGTCGTCCAACCCCAAAGCAGCGGTCACACCGAAAATCGACAGGCTGCCACCAGGATGGCAAGCTGCTGAGTATACAAGCCCCAAAACACCACCGACGAGGCCAGCCACATGTCAACACAACAAGTCTTCCGCATCCACAAAGACGACAACGGCCATCGCGCCGGTATCGAGACCATCCCGGTCCCGGAGCCTGCTGATGGCGAGGTCCTGGTCCGCGTCAGCCACTCCGGTGTCAACTACAAGGATGCCCTCGCCGGCACTGGCAAGGGCCAAGTCGTTAAGCGCTTCCCGATTACCGGCGGCGTTGACGCCGCTGGCATCGTCGAGCAGTCTCGGCATGACGGCTTCAAACCAGGCGACGGTGTTATCGCCACCGGCTGGGGACTCGGATTCGACCACGATGGTGGCTATGCCGAGTATCTGTGCGTCCCCGCCAAATGGCTGGTGCCGATGCCCGACCAGCTTGACCCGCGCGGCAGCATGATTCTCGCCACGGCCGGCTTCACGGCCGCGTTGGCCGTGCATCGGATGCTGGTCAATGGCCAGACGTCGGACATGGGTCCAATCCTGGTCACCGGCGCTACCGGTGGCGTCGGCTGTATCGCGATCAGCATTCTGTCAAGGCTTGGATTCGATGTGGCCGCCGTGTCCGGCAAGGCCGATCTGCACGACTGGCTACGTGGACTCGGCGCCGGCCAAATTGTCGGCCGCAACGAACTCCCTGGCGGCGAACGGCCGCTGGAGAAGGCGGTCTGGGGCGGTGCCGTCGACAATGTCGGTGGTGCCATGCTGGCAAAGATCACGCGCACTGTCGTTCCCAACGGCAACATCGCGAGTATCGGGCTTGCCGGCGGGATCGCGCTGGAGACGACTGTGATGCCCTTCATCCTGCGCGGCGTTGGCCTACTTGGATGCAACTCCGTCGACGTACCCTATCCGCTGCGCAGCGAACTCTGGCGGCTCCTCGCCAGCGAATGGCGACCGAACGATCTCGATCAGATCCTCTCCGCGACGGTCGACATGCAGGCCCTTCCCGAGGTGTTTGAACGTATGCTTGCCGGCCGGACACATGGGCGCATCCTGGTCGAAACTTCCGCCCAAGGTTAGCGGCTTATGCTGCCAGCAATCGAAACCCGAGGCACAGGACAAGCGGCAGTCGAAGTTCGAACCGAACACTGCCGCGCAAATCTTTGATGCCGGTGATCGGCGACACCGCCCACGGGCCTGCGTCTCATCATCCCAAATCCATATCGAATCGAGAGGACCCGTGCCCCAAATCGCAAACCTCACGAACAAGCAAAAGCGGTGGCTCAGGCAACAGGCCCATCACCTGAAACCTTTGGTACTCCTTGGCCGACAAGGTCTTACCGACGCGGTACTAGCAGAGATCTCGCTTGCGCTGGATCACCACGAACTGATCAAAGTCCGCGTCAACGGCGGTGATCACAACGAACGAGATGCGGAGGTCGGCACGATTGCCGAACGCGCCAACGCCGCTCTCGTGCAGCGAATCGGGAATATCGCGGTCTATTTCCGGGCGAATCCGAAACGAAGTGATGGAATTCTGCTACCTGACTGAGCCGGTCGAGCGCTATGACCGATGACGCCGGTTCCCGATCCAATCGGCGCCGGCCGCCCCCATTGACATTAAGTACGTTGCGCGATGATCATCGCCTCGTCGCGCAGACCCTGAACGGTATCGCCCAACGTACCTTCCTCGCGATAGACCCGCGGTATCAGGTCGGCAAAGAGTCCCAAGAGTTCGCCGCGTTCAAGCCGAAAGCGCGGTGATGAGGGGCCCGAGCCCGACACCGACTCGCGTGAAAAAGTTTGGTAGTAGAGAAGACCGCCGGAACGCAAGGCAGCGGAGATCGCTGGCGCCAGGTTGCGATCCAAGAAATGTGCGACGACGATGACATCGAAACTCCTGGGTTCCGGCGGCCATTGCTCGACGTCTCGGACCACTGCAGCGACGCCGAGCCGCTCCGCCGCCGCAATCCCTCGCAACCGCTCCACGGCCACGGGCGACAGATCCCAAGCGCTGACCTCAAGACCCTGGCGTGCGAGTAGCAATGCGTTGGCGCCAAGACCGCAGGCCAAATCCAGCGCCCTGCCTCGTGCTGGCAGCAGGTGCAGGTTCTCGATTAACACCTGCGAGGCCGGGCGCTGATCCGATGCGGCCCGATAGCGGTCGTCCCATTTACGCTGCGGCCCATCGCTTTCGTTGCCCCGATTCACCTGCAATGATCGATCAGCGCGCCGCGAGCCCGCGCTCCAAATCCGCCTGAATATCCGCGACCGCCTCGAGACCGACGGCCACCCGGATCAACCCTTCACCAATGCCGGAAACCTCCCGCGCCTCCGGGGTCAATCGGCCGTGGGTGGTCGTCGCCGGATGGGTGATCGTCGTCTTTGTGTCACCGAGATTGGCCGTGATCGAGCACAAACGTGTCGCGTCGATGACGCGCCAGGCAACCTCTCGGCCACCGTCGACCTCGAAAGAAAGAATGCCGCCACCGGCTCGCTGCTGAGCGTCCGCTCCGACCAAGTGGTGTTGTGGATGCGAACTCAGGCCGGGGTAATGCACCTGGGTGACGATGGGCTGGACATCGAGCCAACGGGCCAGTTCCAGCGCCGTGGCGGAATGGGCCTGCATGCGCAGCTCCAGCGTCTCAAGACCCTTGAGAAATAGCCAGGCATTAAACGGACTCAACGACGGACCCGCGGTGCGAACGACGCCGAAGACATCCTCCCCGACCCGCTTCGCGTCACCCACCACTGCGCCACCCACACAGCGCCCTTGCCCGTCCAGGTATTTGGTCGCCGAATGAATGACGAGATCCGCGCCAAATTCTAAGGGCCGTTGTAGCGCCGGCGTGCAGAAGCAATTGTCAACCGCAAGCACACAGCCTTTGGCACGAGCGAGATCCGCCAGGGGCCGGATCGCCGTCATCTCGGTGAGCGGATTCGACGGCGTCTCGAGGAATAATAACCGGGTTCCCGGGCGGATCGCCTCGGCCCAGGCGTCAAGCACGTTCAGCTCCACATAGCTGGTTTCGATGCCGAAGCGGGCCATGTACTTATCGAACAGCATGGTGGTGCTGCCGAAGATACTGCGTGAAGAAACGATGTGATCACCCGTCTTCAGAAGCCCCATGCAGGTCGCCAAAATCGCCGACATACCAGACGCGGTCGCGACGCAGGCAGCTCCGCCCTCCATCGCAGCGAGGCGCTGCTCAAAGGCACGCACGGTGGGATTGGTGAAGCGCGAGTAGATGTTTCCCGGCACATCACCCGCGAAGCGCGCGGCCGCCTCGGCGGCGTCGACGAAGACGAAGCTGGACGTGGCGAAGATGGGCTCGCAATGCTCACCTTCGGCGGTGCGCCGATGGCCGACGCGGATGGCGCGCGTGGCCAAACCCCAATCCGCGTCATGCTGCTCATCGTCGATCATGGGCTGGGGTCCCCGTCCTGACCGGTATCAGGCCGTGTTGTAGAGTTCAAGGACGGTCTCGTCGAATAGGGACGGTTGCTCCTTAGCGGAGTCGTTGCGTACGCGCTCAAGGTCGGTGAGATAATCCAACGTCACATCGCCAGTCACATAGACCCCGTCGAACACAGACGTGTCAAATCGATCCACGGTGCTCTTGCTCTTCTTCTGCACCGCGGCGATCAGATCCGGAAGGTCCTGAAAGATCAGTCGGTCCGCGCCCAGTTCCTGCTCGATTTGCGCCTCGGTGCGTTCGTGTGCGACCAGCTCACTGGCCGCTGGCATATCGATGCCGTAGACATTGGGGTAACGAACCGGCGGCGCTGCCGACGCAAAGTACACGCGCTTGGCCCCGGCGTCGCGGGCCATCTGCACGATCTGCTTGGAGGTCGTGCCGCGAACGATGGAATCGTCCACCAGCAGCACGTTCTTTTTTCGAAATTCCAGATCGATGGCGTTCAGTTTCTGCCGCACCGATTTCTTGCGCACCTTCTGCCCCGGCATGATGAAGGTGCGCCCGATGTAGCGATTCTTGATGAAGCCCTCGGAGTAGGGGATACCGAGCTGATTAGCAAGCTGCAACGCCGCCGTGCGGCTCGTTTCGGGCACCGGGATCACGACGTCGATGTCGTGGTCCGGCCAGATGCGTTTGATCTTCGCCGCCAGCTTCTTGCCCATACGCGAGCGGGCTTTGTGCACGGAGATATTGTCGATAATCGAATCCGGACGCGCGAAGTAGACAAACTCGAAGATACAGGGAGACAGCACCGGCTGCGGTGCACACTGGCGGGTAAAGATCTCTCCGGCGGCGTTGATCAACACGCACTCACCGGGGGCGACATCGGCGATCAGTTCAAAGCCAAGCGTATCGAGCGCGACGCTTTCGGACGCGAGCACGTATTCCGCGCCGATGTCGGTCTCGCGCTTGCCATAAACAAGAGGTCGGATACCGTTGGGATCGCGGAAACCGAAAACCCCGAATCCCGGAATCATCGCAACCGCCGCATAGCCGCCGCGGCAGCGTCGGTGCACACCCTCGACGGCGCGAAAAATATCTTGCTCGTCGACACGCAGCTTGTCTTGTGCCTGCAACTCGTGAGCGAACACATTGAGCAGGATTTCCGAGTCCGACGCGGTATTGATATGCCGCAAGTCGTCCAAGAAGACCTCTCGTTTCAGGTTTTCAGCATTGGTCAGGTTGCCGTTGTGCGCCAGGACGATGCCGTAGGGAGAATTGACATAGAACGGCTGCGCCTCAGCCGAACTGGATGCACCCGCGGTGGGATATCGCACATGGCCGACGCCCATGTTGCCGCGGAGCTGCAGCATGTGACGGGTGCGGAAGGCATCGCGCGCCAGGCCGTTGTCCTTGCGCATGTGCAGCTTGTCGCCATCGCTAGTGACGATTCCGGCGGCGTCCTGTCCCCGGTGCTGCAACACCAGCAACGCATCGTACAAAAATTGATTGACAGGATGCCTGCCTACGATTCCAACCACACCACACATGGAAAACCTCGCTGCAAACGCTGGGAGTCAGGAAGGGTGCGACCGCGGTCCCGCCACCTTGAATCAACGCAGGTAATCGACGCAAGTACCACAAAGACAGGCAAGCATAGACGATTCCCGCGCCGACCAACTACCCTGGACCGAACTGGCCTCAGGACAACGCAATAAAGCCGGAGGTCAAATCGCCTTGATTCGGTCTGTGAGATCGGGCGGAATCATGTCCAGCATCAGGTCCGCCAAGATCTGAAATCTCGGTAGCAAGCGTGACTCAGCCCACCAGGGGTCTTGGACCAAGGGCGTCAAGGTAGCCAGAAATACCAACAAGGCTACTAGCACCGCGCCGCGTCCGGCTCCGAACACCATGCCCAACAGCCGGTCCGTGCCGGTGAGTCCTGTCTTGTCGACGAGCACCGAGAGCAGATAAGCGACAATTGCGCCGGCGATCAATACACCGAGCACAAGAATCAACACTGCGGCCCCGATACGTACCGACGGTGTCGCGACCCAAGGCGTGAGCTGTTCGGCGACCGGCACGTAAAACATCCAGGCCGCGAGCAGCGCAACGATCCATACCGCAAGTGCGATCACTTCGCGGATCAATCCGCGTGCCAGCCCGATGATGGCCGACAGCGCGATGATGCCAATGATGACGTAGTCGACCCAAATCATGCCGATGCCCTTGTGTCTCGAAACCGAAGGCAGCTGGTCATTGGTATCTTTGCACCAGCGGTTTGTTGCCGGTCTCACGCTGGAGTTTCGCGGCGGCGCTGTCTGCCGTCCCGCGGTCCGTCTCCGGGCCGACGCGCACGCGATAGTAGAGTCTGCCGTTCACGTTGGCCTGCTCAACAAAGGCCGAATAGCCCTTGGCGCGCAATTCGTCCCGAAGCTTCCCAGCCGCCCCCGACGAACCCAAACTTGCAACCTGGACGACCCATGCCGCGGCACCCGTCGGGATTGGCTTTGGTCCAGTCGGCGCTGCGCGGACCTGCGCGGGTGCCGGTTCAGCCGTCGGTTTGGGATCCGATCTTGCCTTGGGACGAGGCCCTGGCGCGACTGGAGGCCGTGTGGTCTCTTGTTGGGGCGGTGCCGGCGTCGGTAGCGGCGCAGGTCCGTCCAATGAATCCAGGCCGTTGGCAACGACGCCGCTGGGCGATTCCGGTGTCGGCAGCAAAGGCGTCAGATCGCTATCGGACGGAGCGCCGGGCTCGTCAGAGGCGGCATCGAATGCCGGCTCATTGGGGATCACAATCGGCTCGCCGAGGCCATCTGCATCCTTGTCGTCCAGGAGCATCGGCACGAAGATCACCGCCAGTGCGACCAGCACCGCGGCCCCGACCAGACGTCGTTTCGCACCCTCGTCCATCACCCTCTCCAAACCCATCTGTTGAGCAATCCTGTCATTTCCGAGGATTATACAGAAGCGACCAGAGGGTTGCGCAGGCCAGCCTCGACGGTCATGAAGGAGCCAAACACGAGCACACAGTCGTTGGGCTTCGCGATAGCGGCGGCGCCGGACATGGCTTGACCAACATCGGAATAGCTGACGATGCGATGTTCCTGGGCCACGCCTGCGACCGCAGCATACAAGTCTTCGACAAGCATCGCGCGTGCGCTCGGCGCCGGTGCGAGATGCCAGTGATCGACCCGCGCCGATAGCGCGGCGGTCACGGCACCGGCATCCTTATCCGCAAGCAACGCGAACACCGCATGATAGACCCCGGTGCACGGATAGCTGTCCAGATTCGCGGCCAAGACCTTCGCCGCGTCGGCATTGTGTGCGACGTCGAAGATCCAGGTAATCTCGCCCGGATACACCGTAAAACGCCCCAACAACCGAGTCCTTAGCAAGCCCTGCCGAACAGCCGTATTGGCGAGCGGCAAACGGCGCTCGAGCAACGTTACGGCACAGAGAGCAGTCGCAGCATTGTCGTATTGGATTTGCCCGCGTAGTGCGGGCGGTGGCAGCGCGTCCCGGCGTGCGCCTGCGGGTCCCTGCCAATGCCATTGACCGGCGTCGATCCGATGCTCGAACTCGCGCCCAAGCTGAAACACATCGGCGCCGATGTCAGCGGCACATTGGCGGAGTCGGGGTGGCGGCTGCCGCTGCCCGATCACGGCGGGCCGCAGGGGACGAAAGATGCCAGCCTTTTCAAGGGCGATCTGGTTCGGGTCATCCCCAAGCAATGCGGTGTGATCGAGGCCGATGCTCGTGACTACCGACAGATCCGCGTCGACGATGTTTACCGCGTCCAGACGGCCGCCCAAGCCGACCTCAAGAATCACTACATCCGGGACAGCCCGTTGGAACAGGTCCAGGGCAGCCAAAGTACCAAACTCGAAATAGGTGAGCTGTTCGCCGCGTCGTGCCTCATCGATACGCGCGAAGCTCTCGCAGATGGCAGCATCGCCGACGTCCCGCCCATCGATCCGGATGCGCTCGTTGTACCGCAACAGGTGCGGTGATGTGAAGGCGCACACCCGATAGCCGCCCGCCCTGTAGAGGCTGTCCAAATAGGCGACACAGGAACCCTTGCCATTGGTGCCGCCGACAGTGATCACCGGACAGCTAAAGGCTTTGGGCGCGAGTCGGGACCAAAGCCCGCCGACCCGTTCCAAACGGAGATCGATACGATTGGGGTGCAGCGTCTCTTGCCAGCGCAACCAGTCAGATAGAGATTGGAAGCGCATCAGGGGACTTATCGACTTCTCTGGGGAGATCCGGGAACGCCATTGAATGGCACTTCAGCGCCTTGCCGACGCGCATCGGCGCGGCAAATCCTTGGGACGGCTGCGCACCGACCACCGCGCTTAGGCGCTCGGCCGACGCATCAGCATCCCCGCCAGGTCCGCAATCCGCTCCCGCAGATCTCGGCGGTCACAGATCTGATCCAATGCTCCGTGATCGAGCAGGAACTCGCTGCGCTGGAATCCCTCCGGCAGTTTTTCACGCACGGTCTGCTCAATCACGCGAGGCCCGGCGAAGCCGATCAGCGCATTGGGCTCGGCCATATTGATGTCGCCGAGCATTGCCAAGCTCGCGGAGACGCCGCCCATGGTCGGATCGGTCATCACCGAGATGAACGGCAGACCTCGCTGACGCAGCCGACCCAACGCGGCACTGGTCTTCGCCATCTGAAAAAGTGAAAACAGGGACTCCTGCATGCGCGCGCCGCCGCTGGCGGAGAAGCAGACAAAGGCGAGATTGTCTTTGATGGCGGCATCGATTCCGCGCACAAAACGTTCGCCGACCACGGACCCCATGGAACCGCCCATGAAGCTGAACTCGAACGCCGCGGCAACGCAGCCGATTCCCTTTAGCTGGCCGCGCATGACGACGAGCGCCTCTTTCTCGTTGGTCTGCTTTTGGGCCTGACTGAGTCGATCTTTATATTTCTTGAGGTCTTTGAATCTGAGCGGATCGGTGGATTCGAGGTCCGCACCAAGCTCCTCGCGCGGCTCATCGTCCAAAAACACGTCCAATCGCCGCCGAGCACCGATGCGATTGTGGTGGCTGCACTTGGGGCAGACTTCCAGGTTGCGCTCCAATTCCGCCCGATACAGCACCGCGCTGCAACCGGGGCACTTGTCCCACAATCCCTCGGGCACGGCCCTCTTCGTGTTGGCGTCGGTGCGGATGCGACTCGGAATCAGTTTTTCGAACCAGCTCATGGCGTCTCGTCCGGGTTGCATCAGGCTTTCACCGCGCCATCAACGGCGCCTCGCAATTCTTCGATGAAGTCGCCGACGGCGCTCGGGATCTGCGCCGGGGATTCGGCCAGGCATTCAATCCTCTGGACAATGGCGCTGCCGACGATAACCGCATCGGCGACACTGGCGACACTGGCCGCACTATCGCGATCCTTTATGCCGAAACCGACACCCACCGGCAGATCAATACGTGCTCGGATCTCCGCCAATTTCTCTGTCACGGCCTGTACATCCAGATTCCCGGCACCGGTGACCCCTTTGACGGCGACATAGTAGACGAAGCCCGACGCGACTTCGCCGATGCGCTCGATACGTTCCGCATCAGACGTGGGCGCGAGCAGATAGACGAGGTCCAGGCCTTGGCCGCGGAGCGCCGCCACCAGATCCTGGCTTTCCTCCGGCGGCACATCGACCACCAATACTCCATCGACGCCGGCCTCGACGGCCGCCGCGGCAAAGTCCTGGTTGCCCATGATTTCGATCGGATTCAGGTAGCCCATCAGTACCACCGGTGTGCTGCTGTTCTCTTCCCGAAAAGCGCGCACCATCGCGAGGACATCGCGGAGTCGTACGCCGCGGGCCAATGCTCGCTCCGTCGCACGTTGAATGACCGGCCCGTCGGCAATGGGATCGGAGAACGGCACGCCAAGCTCAATCAGGTCGGCACCGGCTGCGACCATGCGGTGCATCAGGGGGACCGTCACATCGGGGGACGGATCACCTGCGGTCACGAATGGGATCAAAGCGGTGCGGCCCTCGGCGCGTAACCCCTCGAACATGCCTTGGATGCGGCTCATAGCCTGACCCCATCGCGTTGTGCAACGGTGTGCATGTCTTTGTCACCGCGACCGGAAAGGTTGATGACGATGGTCTGGTCCTTGCGCATGGTCGGCGCCAACTTGGTGGCATAGGCCAAGGCGTGACTGGTTTCCAGCGCCGGGATGATACCCTCGGTGCGGGTCAACCCATGGAAAGCGACCAGGGCCTCTTCGTCGGTGATCGACACATACTTGGCGCGACCAGAGTCCTTTAGCCAAGCGTGTTCCGGGCCGACACCTGGGTAGTCGAGGCCGGCGGAGACGGAATGTGTCTCGATGATCTGACCGTCGGCATCCTCCATCAAGTAGGTCCGGTTGCCGTGCAGCACACCCGGCTTCCCGGCGCAAAGGGGAGCCGCATGGCGCCCGGTGTCGAGTCCGTCGCCGGCGGCCTCGACGCCATACATGGCCACCATGTGATCGTCGATAAACGGGTGGAACAGACCGATGGCATTCGAGCCGCCACCGACGCATGCAAGCACCGCATCCGGCAGCCGGCCGGAGCGTTCCAGCATCTGGGCGCGGGTCTCACGACCGATAACCGACTGGAAGTCGCGCACCATGGCGGGATAAGGATGCGGTCCCGCGACGGTGCCGATGATGTAAAAGGTGTTGTCTACGTTCGTCACCCAGTCACGCATCGCCTCGTTTAGCGCATCCTTCAGCGTGCGCGAGCCCGAGGTCACGGCAACGACCTTGGCACCAAGCAGACGCATTCGATAGACGTTCGCCTCCTGTCGGGCCACGTCGACTTCACCCATGTAGACCACGCACTCCAGGCCCATGCGTGCGGCGACCGTCGCGGAAGCCACGCCGTGCTGGCCGGCGCCGGTCTCGGCGATGATGCGTGCCTTGCCCATGCGCCGTGCCAGCAGGGCTTGGCCGACGGTGTTATTGACCTTGTGCGCGCCGGTATGATTCAGATCCTCGCGCTTCAGAAAAATTTGCGCACCACCCAACTCCCGGCTCCAGCGTTCGGCGTGATAAAGCGCCGACGGACGACCGACGTAGTCGCGCAGGTCATTGTCGAGCTCCCGCACGAAATCCGGATCTTTCAGATAACGCTCGTAGGCCTCACGCAGCTCACGCAGCGGGTGCATCAGCGTCTCGGGCACGAACATGCCACCATAAGGCCCAAAATGCCCGTTGCTATCGGGCCAATGATAGGTCTGCTCGGTATCGGTCGCCGCGGCAGTCATGATTTCATCGGCTTTGGTCGCCATTGCGTACCCCTTGCATGAATTCGGCAATCTTGTTGCGGTCTTTGATACCCTTTGAAGCCTCAACGCCGCCACTCACATCCACCGCGTGAGGACGGACGCGGACAATGGCATCGGCCACATTGCCGGCATTGAGCCCGCCGGCCAACACGATGCGCGGCGCAAGGTCGGGTGGCACCTGATCCCAGTCGAATCTGCGGCCTGTGCCGCCGGCCAGCCGGGGGTCAAAGGTATCCAAGAGCAGTGAAGCGGCCCCGGCATAACGCTGCGCCTGCGCCCGCGGATCGGCGCTGTCTCGCATTGCAACGGCTTTTATCCACGGCCGCTCGAAGCCTGCGCAATAGTCGGGAGGTTCACGGCCATGAAATTGCAGCGCCCCAAGGGATACCCGTCGTAGCACGGCACGCACGGCGTCCGGTTCCGCATCCACGAATAACCCAACCACCGTGACGAATGCGGGCACCTCGGCGACCAGCATTGCCGCCATCTCCGCTGTTACTGATCGCGCGCTCGGCGGATAGAACACGAGACCGATGGCATCAACCCCAAGCTGCACCGCAGCTTGAACGTCCTGCTCACGCGTCAGACCGCAAATCTTGGCGCGTGTTCGCATTCATCGGTTCCGGGGCAAGACGAAACTACAAATTAAACCATAGACAGCGGGTCGACGTCGTCTCTGGAGGGCAATCCGAACTGGGGTGGATAATCGACTCCTGCGAGGTAGAGTCCCTGTGGCTGTGCCGTGACCCCTCCGCGCGCCCGGTCGCGCAATTGCAGCAACTCCCACGTCCAGCCGACCTTCGCGTCGCCACGACCAACCGCCATCAGCACGCCGACGAGGTTGCGCACCATGTGGTGGAGAAAACCGTCGGCACCGACCCGCAACTCAATCAGCTCGTCACGACGCTCAAGCTCAAGGTACCGGATGGTGCGAATCGGGCTCTTAGCCTGGCAGGCCACCGCGCGAAAGCTAGTGAAGTCGTGGCGACCGACCAACGCGCGACCCGCCTCGCGCATGGGCTCAATGTCCAGCGCACGATGCGTCCAGATGGCGCGGTCCCGCCAAAGCGCGGAGCGCGATGACCGGCAGAGGATCAGGTATCTGTAATGCCGACCGGTCGCACTAAAGCGCGCATGGAAGGCCGGATCGACGGGCGTCGCCCATCGTACGGCGATGTCGTCGGGCAGGTTCGAATTGGTGCCAAGCACCCAGGATCGCGCGCTTCGGCGGGCGCTGGTATCGAAGTGGACCACTTGGGCGAGGCTGTGAACGCCGCTGTCCGTGCGACCGGCACAATGCAGACGAACGGGCTGGTCGGCCACGGTCGAGATTGCGCGCTCAAGACATTCCTGCACCGAAAGGGCATGGTGTTGATACTGCCATCCGCAATAGCGACTGCCGTCGTACTCCACAGCCATCGCAACGCGCCCGGAAGTCTGGGCGCGTGATGCAGCGCTAGCGTTGGATGGTGGGGTCAGAGCAGGTCGGGCATCGGCCCTTTCACGCGACGCATGTTCCTGCGGCATCAGGCGATTTTGGACAGCAAAGCCTTGGCCTCGGCCTGCTGAGTGTCATCCCCATCCTGCACAACCTCCTCAAGTATCGAACGCGCGGCATCGGGATCTTCCATATCCACGTAGGCCCGAGCCAAGTCCATTTTCGTCGCAGTTTCGTCCCAAATGCCCGTCTCCATGGGCCATTCGGACGAAAGGGGAAAGGTGGAGCTACCGTCGCTGAGGGGCTCGCCGCCGTTCGCGGTATCAACGTCCTTCAGTTCCAATCCGTCCGATCCCTGAACAACGGAATTCTTTACATTCGAAGGCTCCGGAAGTGGCCCAAACGCGCTCGGATCGTCGGCATCGGAAACCGACGAGTCTGAGTGCGGGGAGGAACGCAAGACATCATCCAAATTCGCAAGTTCGCCGAGCCCGTCAAGATCCAGATCGAGGCGCTCATCTGACACCGTCTGAATTGCTCCATCTCGAAACTCTCCGGTACCCGACGCAAGCCCGGTGGACACTTTCAACTCAGACGCATCCGGCGAAGAGCTGGAGCTGCTGCCAGTCTGCGGGTCGTCCGACAGTGACCCCAATTTAGAGCCGAGATCGCCGATGGCGTCTAGATCTTCAAGGTCGAGTTCCAGGTCTTCGAGCTCATCGCCAAAGCCGTCGCCACCGGACGGGCTGACTTCTTGCGCCCAAGCTTCAGACGTTCTGCCATCGCCATCCTCGGCATCCGCTTCCCGCGGAGCACGCCGGGTTCCGGTTTCCACACCTCGCGGCGCCGCGAATGGCGCAAGCGGCGCCACCCGTGACGGCCCAGTGCGCACAGATGCAGACGTCGAAACCCCGCTCGCAGAGCGGACCGATCCGGGATTCATCGCGGCAAGGCCCTGCTCTATCGCGGCCCATTGCTTAGCATCCCGTTGATGCTCGCCGACGGTCTTCATCTCATCCATCAGCGTCGCCAAGGCATCGCGGTTGCCGCTGCCGAGATAAGACTCTGCCAATTTGAACTTGAGATCGGCGCGTGCCGGGGAATGCCCGAGTTCGTCGAGCAGAATGCCCTCGGCTTCTCGGTAACGACCGTACTGGATGTAGATATCGGCCTCGGCCAGAATATCGGTCTCCTCCGTTTCGGGCCACGCGTCTTGCAGGTCGCTGGGCGCGTCGTTTGTCCGCGGACCGGCCTCAATACCGACCACTGAACCCGGTGCGCCAACGTCGGCAGGCTGTACAACCCCGGGGACCGGTTCCGACAACAGATCGAGATCGATAGAAAGCTCCTCGTCGACCATTTGTTCAGAGGGCGTCGCCGCCGCCTCGGATCTCGGCGCGCCAAGGTTCAATGAATTCCCGACGGGTTCGGTTTCCGCGTGCTGCCTGCGCCGCCGATAGGCCAGTAACCCGAATCCGCCGAGCGCAATCGCGCCGGCACCGGATCCCGCCGCCCAAAGCGGCACGCCATCCAGCATGGTCGACATAAACCCGAATGGACCTGAGCCGGATGGCCCCAACTCAAGCTCGGTCGATGCCGTTGCCGTGACCGCCTCCTGCGCCGCATCGCTCTCGGGCCGTTGCGACGCCGTCTCGGCGTCTGGAGAGAGAGCCGATGGAACACCCGGTAAGACCTTCGGTGCGGCCGCTTCGCTGGGCGGATCTTGGGCGACGGTTGAAGGCGCTTGATTGGGCGTCGTATCGATAACTTCAGCCATTGGCCTCGGCAGCAACTCCCTCCCCGGGTCCAATGGACCGTCAGAACCAGAGCCGGAAGCGGTATCCGAACCTGTATCGTCGTTTTCGATAGACCCCGTCGGGGCCAGCTCCGCCGCAACCGCAATTGCTGCCGCGGCGGTCTCTAGTGCTTCCGAATCCCGCAAGTCAAGCTCTATTGCTTCGGCGCCGGCGGGGTCCTGCACCGTAAGCTGCAATTGAGCAAGTTGATCATTTCGCAATTCGAGCAGTCGCCGAATGTCGGTAAGCTGACCTTCCAGTTCCCGGATACGGTCTCGCAGTTCCGTCGCCTCCTGACGATTGCTTTCACTGGCCTCTCGGACCAGCAGCAGGTCTTCTTCGAGATCACCGATCTTCTCGGGCGGCGCGCCGATATCAACGCCGGTTTCCTGCCGAGACGCTGCCGGCTCCGACTCAGGGGCGTCCCCGTCGGCGGCAACGGTGTCGGCATCGGCTCGCGCCGCAGCGATTTTCAGTTGCGGCTGTTCGGGGACGTCGGTGATTGGTTTCGACGTTACGGTGCGACCAGCCATCGCATCCTGCAGCTGTTGTTCAGCGGCGTCGGCGTCAAGGGCGAACAGCTCGTCAGCGGTAGGGATATAGAGCTCTGAGCGCACCTTCAACAAGTTGATCTGGCCGCGGACGAAGGCATCTGGGTTGTTGCGATAAAGTGCCATCGCCGTCTGTGCAACCGTTGCCC